>CAYIJY010000037.1:0-8287 GCA_964363785.1 uncultured archaeon | reverse complement strand
AATTACTTTTACAATTATTGTTGTCTTTAATCTTATATTGGCGTGCTCTATGTCATAATAATTTCGGTTGGCTTTGCTTGACCATTCACTTGCTTTTTCTTTGCTTGGATTTACCGCAGTAAAATTTAATGTATAATCATTTTTGTTTGTGCTTGTCGGTGCAGTTATGATTATGTCAATTTTTTTTGCCCATTCACTGGAAAACTTTGGATAGGAATAACCAAGCAGGATTTCTTGGTTTGGAATGAAAACTTTTAATGCTGGTTCATTGTTCTCTTGGATTATTTTTGCGCCCTGAAAAGTCTCTACGCCCCAAGCATTTCGGGTAAAAAAGCTTGCTGTTTTTGTCTGCCCTTTTTGTATTGTGATTTCTTGCAGTGTAGGGTAGAATGCATAACCGCTTACTGCGTGGTAATTTGGGTCTGGTTTTAGCCAGTAATTGAATGCGTTTTCCTTGAAACCTGCGTAAAATTCAGGCTGAAGGTAATATTCTTTTGGAAAAAAAGAGTAATTTGAATAGCCCTTTGATTGAAGGAATAAAAAGTCTTTTGGGGAAGCGGGCAATTCTTCAAACACTGCGATTGGAAAACCATAATTTTGCCTTTGTTCATTTAATGAAGCAAATTCTTGCGCACTTTGGCTTGGCTCTTGGGTTGCTTTTTCAGTTCCAATTAGTTTTTGTGAGATTGCAAAAATAATTATCCCTAAAAAAATAAGCACTAAAACTAAAGTAATTCTTTTTTTTGTCAAAAATTGTGCAGTCATTTTTTTTTGCCTTTTCCATTTTTTTTTGGTTTGTTTAATCTGAGGAAATGCTTGTGCTTATGGTGTTTCTGTCAATTGAGCCATAAGGCGCGCCCGCAAAATCACCCCATGCAAACAGGTTAAAGTCCTGCGTGCCGCTAGTGTATGTTGCTTTGCCAACGTTTTGTGGTGTGGCAGAGTAAATAATGTATAAAGTTGGAGGTTTTGAAAATTGTGCTGTTGCTCTGCTTGAATAAAATGATTTTGTTGGAAATCCTGCGCCAAGATCGTGACCAATATATAATACAGAATTCGATTCTTCATTTACATTATATGAAGTTTCAAGTGAATTGGCATCTGGGTCGTCAATTTTAAAGGAAAAATTTAAGTCATGCTGGTTAAATGCTGCCTGAGCAATACTTAGTATGGATACGTTCCTGTCTCCGCCTGCCCCCGGATAACAATTAGAGGATGGAACTTCAAAGAAAGTTCCAAGGTGCATTTTGTTTAAGTCATTTCCAGAGCTATTAATTGTCCATTGTTGATTTTGGTCAACGTGATAAAATCCGCAATCATCATCTTCCACAAAAGCAGTGAGTATTGTCATCTGCAAATTTACATCAATAAATGTTGTAGTTAAAGGAAGTGGACTAAAGTCATACTTCATAAAAATCTTGTTGTTCAAAGTTGTTGGCCCGCCAATGTAAAGGTCTTCTAGGGGCAATAGGCGTTTTGAGCCCGTGCCATCAATGTCAACCTGAACACAATTACTGTCTGTGTTGCCGGTGCATTGTGAATTCCAGCCGCCATAGATTTTTGAAACTTTTAACTTATAATATTCCGGTACAGTTGCGTTGAAGTTCATGGTGATGTTAAAATCAGTAGGTGAGGTGCTTTGGTTGTCATATCTTAGGAAAGGTATTGTTGATGTCTGGCCTTCCGCGTCGACCTTGTTTTGGCTTGTATTTTGGTCTAAATTAGTTGCTTCAAAGTAAAGGCGGTCGCAGGTTACTCCTGCATCAAGACTGCCTTTTCCTTCTGTGCATCCTGTTGAAGGATAGCTTAATGCAAACGCAAAGTCGGATGGAATCACTGAAATTTTTTTGAACAAATACACTGCGCCATTGTCAGTTCTTAAATTAATGTCTGCAAGGGCTGAAGTAAAAACAATGTCATTGACATAGCCCCCGTTGTCTATGTTTACGAATTGCACCCCTAAATTGCTGTCTAATGTATATCCAAGCTTGTCATTTGGGTTGCCGCCGTTCCAGCGCTGGTTAAAATAATCGCTTGAGTTTAAGTCAAGCGTGCCGCTTTTCTTGTCAATGTCACGAAGCAGGTAAACTGCCCCTGCATCTGCTTTTCCGTTGATATCCGCATTTACTGCAGTCAAGAGAACATCATTGCTATAGCCATTATTGTCACTGTCAACGATTTGTGCGCCTAAGCCGCTTCGCCCTGTGTCAATAAGGCTGTCACTTGTAGAGCCGCCGGCAATTCTTAAGTCGAATCCTGAAGCAGTGGTTATGCTTCCTGATTTTCTATGGATATCTTTGCTAAGCAGGACTAGGCCGTTATTTGTCTTGCCATTTACATCACAAGTATAGCATGAAATTAACAGGTCATTTGCCCAAGCATTGTTATCAATATTTGCAAGTTGTACTCCAAGGCCGCTTCCATTGGTTGTACCTAAGTCATCAAAAAATGCGTTTCCTACCCATCTTACACTATAGCTGCCTCCTATATTTATGCTGCCTGACTTTACATTTGCATCCTTGACTAAGTAAACAACTCCATTTACTTGCAATCCCATTACAAGCAAGTCATTTGCTGTTGCATTGTTGTCAACGTTGACTATTTGTATTCCATCTCCGCTTGAAAGAGCTGATGTAAGTCCAGCGCTTCTGCCAAGGCTTTCACTGTCTCCTGACCCATACCAAAGTGAAAAAAAGCTGGATGAACTTGAGAATGATAGTGCCCCGCTCAACCGATTTATATCCTTGATAATGTAAATTCCGCCATTTTGACTAAAGTTTGCAAGGGGTACAAGTATCGAGTTAATTATCAAGTCATTTGCTGTTAGGTTGTTGTCAAAGTTTGCTAACTTTACTGCATTTCCAGCCCCTTGGTTAAACCCAAGTTTGGTGCTGCTTCCGTTTCCATCCCAGCGGACAGAATAATTTGTGTCTCCATTTAGGTCTTTTACATTTGATTTTTTGTCAATGTCTTTTATGAGGTAAACTGCACCGTCATCAGTTTCACTGCCTATGTTGGCATATGGTGCAGTAAGCAAAAGGTCATTTTTATATCCGTTGCCATCTATGTCTGCAACCTGAACTCCTGTTTCGCCGTTTGTCTGGCCCAAAAAGTCCGATGCAGTGCCGCCATTCCACCTTACCGCAAAACTGGTTTCAGTGCTTAGTGATAAGTTTCCGCTTTTTCTGTCAACGTCAGTAAGCAAATAAACTGCGCCCGAATCAGTTTTGCTATTTATATCTGCATTTGGCGCTGTGAGAAGCAGGTCGTTTGCATTTGTATTGTTGTCTACATTCACTACCTGCACGCCTTGGCCTGAGAGGTTTGAATTGCCAACCCAGTCATTAGTAGCTCCGCCTAAATACCTGACATTATAAGAAGTTCCGCTGGACAAAGCGCGGGTGCCTGAAAACCTGTTGATGTCTTTTATTATAAATACGCCGCCAAAATTAAGGGTTGAAAATTTGGTTGTAATCAAAAGGTCGTTTGCAGTGGTGTTTCCATCCAAGTTTGCAACCTGCACTCCAATACCGCTTCCGCCAGTGTGTCCTAAAAACGAGTCAGGGTTTGGCCCTGTAAAAATTATTGTGTAATTGGCTGATGAGCTTAGGTTTTTATCACCAAATCTTGTGTCAATGTTTCTAATATAAAAAATGCTTCCAGACCTGCTACCACCTTGGGATGAGTTTGATGCAGTGATTATAAGGTCATTTTTATATCCATTTCCGTCTGTATCCAATAATTGCACTCCAAGGCCGCTGCCATTAGTGTCTCCAATGCGTTCATTAGTGTATCTTCCATAAAATTTTACAGCATAATTAGATGTTATGTTAAGGTCGTATGCTGATTGGGCTTTTTTATCTATGTCTTTAATCAGGTATACAGCCCCAGTATCAACACTGTTGTTTATGTCTGCAAGGGG
The DNA here is from genome assembly GCA_964363785.1 of uncultured archaeon. Taxonomy (GTDB): domain Archaea; phylum Iainarchaeota; class Iainarchaeia; order Iainarchaeales; family GW2011-AR10; genus JACQJF01. The sequence continues at coordinate 4,365 of CAYIJY010000037.1, read as the reverse complement.
TGCACTTATCAAGAGGTCATTGGCATATGCGTTGTTGTCGGCATTGACTATTTGCACGCCAATTCCTGCTCCACGATTCATGTCGCTTGCATTTGTATCTCCTATTTTGTCATCTGTTGTCCCACCATACCATGATGCACTGAAATTGTTCACGCTGTTCAAATCGTAAACTGGGTCAAGGTAAACTGACTCATTTGCAGGTATTGGTATTTCCATTATTGTTTCTATTATTGAAAGGCCATCTATTTCGTGCACAAGCGTTTTCACGTAGTGCCCGGTTTTTTCTATGTCTGTCCAGTCATAATAGCCATTGTATGCGTTTTCATTTTTGAATATCCTTATGGCGCTGGTTTTTTTCAAAATTATTTCAATTGGCATAAATGTCTGGTCACCTAGGTCGATAATCTCAATTTTTTTTGTTGTGGGGTTTACAAGTTCATATTTTTTTGTAGGCAAGAATGTATTCAGGTCAGATTCTAGCTTTCTTGAATCAACTTCAAACCTAAAGCTCACGAGGCGTGTTTGCATTTCATTTGTGTCATTTGACAAGAGGATGCCATGCTTTACTTTGTCAGGAGAACCGCCAAATGTCATTGTTTTTTCCGTGTCAGGCGGAACAGAAACATCCTTAAACTCGTTTTTGAGGCTCACACCATCGCATTTAAGGTAATCCTCGTTTTGCAGCCACGCAGTTTTTTGTGGCGCAGTTTTTTCCCATTCATTTGTAAAAAACTGGGGAGTTATAATTTCGGGCGGGCCATTAATGGTGTCTGGGTTGTTTGGGTCTTGGGGTTGCCTTTGCTGCTCTTGACTTTCAATTGTTTGCAAAGGCGTTTGAACTGAAATATCCTGCAAATATATTGCATTGATTGTTTTTTCTTCCTGCAAATTTGCGTCAATGCTTGGTTCAAGCGGCTGTATGTTTGGCTGGATTAATGGGTCTTGCGGATACTCTATTTGCGGCTCATTTTGCGGGGTTTTGGGCGGGCTTTCAATTGGCTTTACCTGCAAGTCTTCTTGAGTTAACTGGGTGCTTGTGCATTGAAGGTTTATTTCTATTTTTTCAAACAATGCCCTGAGTGTGTTTAACCGTTCTCTTGAAAAATTGCTTTCAAAGTGGCGGTTATTTTCACGAAGAAGCCTAAGTTTTTTAATGGCTTCAACCAACTCGTTTTTGTCAGAGTAATCAAATTCATTTGGAAAGCCATCATTTGTGTCAGGCTCAAGTTCAGTGAGCTTGAAAACATTAAGGCCTTTTTGGAGTGAAAGCTCTTTTTTTGGCTTCCATTCAGTTTCGCAATCATTTAGTGCGTCACTCCATTTTTCGCATTCAAGCACTTTTGTTTGGTCAAATTTGTTTGAAATAAAAAACCCTGCAAAAACAAAGTCATAGTCAACGAAGGCTATTACAATGTCTTGCTTAGTCATTTTAGTTGCCTGTGCGGGTAATTGGGTGCCGATTGTCTGCAGTTCAGTTTCTTTTTGGTAAATTATTTTTCCTTCAAATATTGTGCCATCATGCTCGATTGCAAGTTCTTCAAACTTGATTGCAGTTAATGGGAAATCATTAAACTCGAATTTTGCGCTGTAATTCCCTTGGTATAATTCAAGCTGCTTGTTTTGCGCCTCAATCAAAATTTCTTTTGTATAAAAAGCGAATTTTCCTTCAAGGTTTGATGGTACCACCAAGTGTTTTTTTGCAGGTCCAGTTTTTTTGGCGTAAGCGATAGCCATGGATTGCTGGCTGAATTTAATTGTGTTTTTATTTTCAATGTATTCTTGTTGTGGCGCTTGGAATTCTTCTTCGCAGTTTTTTTTCACGCTATTCCAATTCATGCAAATTAAAAGTGATTCTCCTTTTGCGGGCTCATTAAAATAAATTTCGCCGCTTTCAAATTCTGAAAGCACGTTCAATTCAAGAATTTTTTGAAATTCTAATTGCTCTTTTGGTGGCGTCACTGTATTAAATTCTTTGAGTTCGTTTATTTCAAAAATTATTCCACTTGCCTTGATTTGTGCAGTTTTCAGCCTTACAGAGTGAATTTGGTATTCAAAGAAATCATTTTGCAGGCTGTATGTCCCTTGTGGGACTTCAAGGTAATCTGTGCCTGCAGCAATTATTTTTCCTTCCAAAGTCATGACAGTGAGTGCTGAAAAAATGTTTGACCCCTTAATGGAGACAAGCATTCCTGGGCGCGGCATAATTGTGCCATCAGGCAGTTCAATTACTGGCGGCTCTTCAGTTGGTTTTTGTTCCGGTTCAATTTTATTGTTTGAAATTTTTATTGGCAAAGTTTGTGTTATGCAGTTGTCTTGGATGCATGCCTGTACAGTTATTTTGTATTCGCCGTCTTCAAGCTGCCTTGAGTCAAACACTTCTGTGAAATTATTTTGCTGTGTCAGTTCTTTTTTTGTGTTTTCAATTTCAAAAAAAGCGGCTGTGATTTTTTCTGCAGGCAAAATTGCTGCAATTACTAGGACGCTGCCGCTTACTTCCTCGCCATAAAGCGGTGAGACCACAGTCAATTGCGGTGAATTCAGTGCAGGGTCTTGCGGCAATTCTTCTTTTGGCGGTTCAATTCCTTCTTCCTGTGCTGGTACTGCCAGGTCTTGCGCAGGTTGGTCAATTGGTGTTTCAATTTCTTGGCCTGTATTGCTTTGTTTTTCGTTCTCTTCCTGTAGTTCCTGTGCGCTGACTAATGTGATTAGAATAAAAAAAATCAGCAAGCCTGCAAATCCAATTTTTATTTGAGCATTCTCTTTCAAATTACACCCCATACTATTATTGTCTTAAATTTTATAAAATCATTGACTAAAAAATCAAAGTTGCAGTAAAAAATCTAGTTAAATTTAAATAGGACTTAGGGCATAATAGTTGTGTTTTTATGATTAAAGGTTTCGTTTCAGCTTCGCGCGTACTTTTTCTAATGCTTTTTATCTTATTTCTTTTTTCTCCAGTCATTTATGTTTTTGCAAACCAGCTCCAGACTACAATGACTTGGTTTGTTCCATTTAACCGAAATCATACAATTGCTTATGGTGGAACATGTTCTGCAACTGCTTTCTTTTTTGACGAAAATCATGCATTAGTTGATGATGATATTGATGGAAATGGTCATCAGGTTGCCCCAAGGCCAGACCGGCTTGGTGGAACATTATGCCAGACTGGTTCAACTGCAGGCATGCTTGTGACTAATGCAGGAAACACAACAATCAGTATTGACGCCAACTTTGCTGGTGCTTTGGATGTTAATGTCTGGTTAAAGGTCTGGGAAGGCAATGGTGCTGGCTGTGGCGGTCCGAATGCCTCACAGGGCGGTGGAAATGGCTTTGGTGGTTGGCAGTATAGGTGTGCTTTTGCAGCACCAGTTAACACTATTGCTGATGTAAATACATCTGGTGGATGCCGTGACTTTAACAGCAGCAATGGAACAATTGCAGCAAGTATTACTACTAACATACCAGTGAATGACACTAACCAGCTCTGCTTTAGCGGTGACTTTATGGCTGAATTAATTGGTTCAAGGGCAAATGTCACTCAAGGTGACCACAATGGTGTTTTCCAGACCTGGTCTGACTCAAATATAGGTTAAGTTTTTAATTTAATTTTTTAATTGTGTAATTATGACTGAAGAAAACTCTACCAAAAAAAATGTGTCATTCCCATTGGCAAAAATTGCCGTTGTGTTAGGGGTAATTTTTATTGCGGTTTTTCTTTTTTCTTTTTCTTCAAAAAACCCGCTTTTAGTTTTAAATCCAAGCCAAAATACAGATAGTTCAATCATTGATGGTCAAATAAAAGTAGTTGATGAAAAAAGCAACATTGAAGATGCAATTGAGTTTGATAGCGACATACTTGACCCTGCTGATTTTCCTGTAAGGGAGGATTTTTTTAGGGAAGTTTACAAGCCAAGAAGGGAAACTTATAAATTATTTGAAAAAGCTGCGAATTTTTTGAATAAAGACCAAGAAGGTGTAAAACGATATTTTGGCTTGGAAACTGAGGAAGAGATTTTTGAAGAATTACCAGAAATCCCTGCTGATTTCAGTGAAATTGCTTATCAGCTTGCAAGTGGAAACTATTACACAATTGGCTTGCTTGAAGAAGAATATTTTAAGCAGCCTGAATTTTATTGGAATTTCAAGTCACTTGGATTAAGGTACTGGACACAACCTGACTCAAAGTATTGGGTTACAAATGGGTACGGTTCTTATCCATCTGACCAGTTTGATACAATAGTTAAGACTGAAAGAAATGAGTTTGTCGGCGTTGTTTTTGTTTACTCCGGTTGGGGTGTGCAGACTTATCAGGGCATGAGCCTTTCTGCTGACCCTGCTTCAAGACAATATTTTGACATTGAGATT
>CAYIJY010000036.1:0-8428 GCA_964363785.1 uncultured archaeon | reverse complement strand
CCTGCGACAAAGAATCTTACTTTTTCTAGTTTGGATTTTTTTTCAACGTCTTTGTCATCAGGCTCAACAAATGCCCCGATTGGCAAAAATCCAAGCAATAGTACGCCGGTTGATTTAATTTTTACTTTGGCAATTCTTCCAAGGACACCGTGTGCAGTTTCATGAATAATTAGAATGATAAAGAGTGGTATCCAGACCCATAATGGTGCTGTGATTGGAACATTTGGCACTTCCACGCCTGGAATGAGTGGTGCTATGCCGGGGCAGCCTTTTTCTCCAATCAAATAACGGTAAATTATTTCGTGCGCGTTAAGGACTAAAAGTGCTAGAATGAAGCCGCAAAAGCCTGTTAAGCCAAACAAAATTACGATTGGGATAAAGAATGGTTTTGTGATAAAGCTGTTTGAGAATGAGTTTCCAAGTATTATGTCAAGTGCGTAAAAAAATCCAGATAAAACAAGAAAGGAGATAAATAGAGCAAATATTCTTGTGGTTTTTTTTAGTTTGCTTGTGTAAAGAAAGTCAATTGCAATTACTCCAAAGCCTAAAATTAAGCCAATGTCACATAGTGCATGAAAGAATTTTTTGTGTTTGGCTAAAGCATCAAAAACCCAAAGTGGTTTTGTGGTTCGAACCATGCTTACAATTGGAAGTATTGCTTGGGCGTTAAAGTATTTTTTTAAGACATAAGTGACTATTGCAGAAATAAGTATGAAAATACCAAGTAAGATTGGCAAGCTTAATAGTTCTTCCGCCATTAAAGTAACAACCTAAATGCATTTTTTAAATTAAGACTATGGGCTTTAATTATTCAGTGATTTTAAAGCCAAAGAATTTCTCTATTTTTTTTGTAAGCTCTTTATCCGGAAAAGCTTTTTCTTGTTCTAGTTTGTGCAAAAATGATTCCCTTTCTTTAAGTTCGAGTGCTAGCTCGTTTATTGAGAGTTTTTTTTGTTCGCGGCCAATCCTGATTTTTTTTCCATACCCTTCAACAAAATTGGTTTCTTCAAAGTCAGGTCTTCTTTGAAATGTGCTTTTGGAATAGTTTGTCTGGATTTGTGGCTTGACTTGCGTGCCAAGGCTTGAACAGGTAAGGCAGGTAAAGAGTTGTGAGCCGTCCATTTCTATTTTTTTGCTGGCGTTTGCCTGTCCACAAATTTCGCATTCCATAATTCTTGTTTGTTTAGAACTAATTAAAAAAACAAGTTAGTCGGCTATTTTTCTTGAGATTTTTTTTGCAAGTTTGCTTGCACAGTCTGCTGTTTTTGTGCAGGTGATTGGTGTGTCTGTTTGTTCAGGTATTGGTGGTGCTTGTCCTGGCAAAAAAAGTTGGTCTGAAGAAAATGGTTCATTACTTGAGCCTGCAGCACTTGAACCAAGGGGTTTTATCCATTCAATTTGTGATTGCGCTAAAATTAGTGCAGCAAGAAAAATCAAAAAAATTCCTGCAAATATTACTGCGTTTTTTTTCTTCATTCTTTTTCACCTCATTCTACTTTTGTAACCCTAAATGCACCTGTTATTTGCGGGTGGTCTGTTGGGTACGGAGAAACAAATCTGACTACTAATGCGTAAGTTTGTCCTTCAATTAAATCTGAAATCACTATTGTGGAGTCTCCTTCAGTTGTTATTGTTACTGGCAATGGACCTCCAGTACTGTTTCCACTTGAGTCAGCCCTAAAAACCAAGAGACTGCTTTTTAGTCCTTCGATTGGGTTTTGTGCAAGTCTTTTGTAGCTTTCAACTTGGACATCCTTGAACTTGGTCTTTATTGCCTGAACAAATACGGGTATTTGGATTTTTACTTTGCCTGCTTTTTGTCCCGGCTGTATTATGTCAGCGCCTTGTTCTTTGTAAATCATGAAATTGATTTTCTTTTCATTCCAAGAGCCAATGCTGTTTGGGGAAACAATTTCTTCATCATAATTAATTACCAAGCCATCATACTCGTATGTGTCGCTTGCGTTAAAGTACCAGACTGAACCTGCAATTGCAAGTACTCCACCACCAACAATTAAGCCAGCACCTGTGCCTGCAACAGCCAAAAGGGGTACTGTTGATGAGCCAACTACATATCCTGTTCCTGTTCCTGCAATAGCAGCTGCTGTTGTCGGGACTCCGATGCCTGCTAAGTATTCGCTCCAAAATGTTTCGCTTTCTGCTTCGCGGCCTGTAATTTGCGTGAATTTGCTTGCCATGTTAAGTGATTGTGCAAGTTCTCTTGAAGACTTGTAATCAAGCAACCTGATTTGTCCAACTGGATTGTAGACTTTTAGGTCTTCAAACACAGCGTTTTCAATCAAAATAACTTTTTTGATATAAAAGTTATCAGTGACTACCAAAAGTCGAGTGTTAAATGAATCATCGCCTTCGTTAAACCAAATTGACGGAGAAGTGTAGACTTTTAATCCAGTTGATTGGCCGTCTTTTAAGAATGGCGTGAATTGATTTGTGTTTGTTAAGTCAACTATCCTGTAGCGCTGTTCAAGGAATTTTACTTGTCCTGCAATCCAGTCAAGTTTTTTTGCGTTGACTCCGTCTTTTAAAAATGCGTTTTTGACTTTGTCAATTTCTTTTTGATCAATTTCAATTTTGTGAATTTCAACATCACTTTCTGCAAAAATAGAAGTTAGGCTTTCGTATTCTGCTTCAAATTTTATCCCGCATTGTCTTGTCAAGTCAATTATTTTTGTTGAGAATCTATTTAGTGTCTCTAAGTGGCCGTCTGCGCAAAGTTGCCCGTTTTTTTGTACGTTAAATACTACGTCTGTGCCGCCTGTTGCTGATTCCAGTGCTTCAATTCGGTATGCAACACCTACATTCCCAAGGAAGTATTTAATTACCAAAAATCTTTCAGTTGGATCATCAATGTCAAGTGGAAATGAAGTTGCCTGTGAAGGAGTTTTTAGTTCAGTTAGCGTGTAGTCATGCTGGTTTGACAACCATTGCCATGCACCATAGTATTCTACAGTTACTTTGTCAAAATTTATTTGGGACACTTGTGACTGCGTGACGCCTTGTGCAAATGAGTTAAGTGATAGCAAGAGCAAAAAGAGAATTATTATTTTTGTTTTCATTGGCATTCACCTTGGACTAACTGAAGTATTTCGCGGTTTTCTTTTACGTAAAAATCAGCCATTGTCTTTGCGTCATAAGATTGCAGTTCAATTCTTTCTGCTTCAGCAGGGTACTCGTCTACAAATTCTTGTATGTCTTGTGATAGTGTGTTTTGCATGTTTGAGAGTATTTCGTATTTTTCCATTGACTCTTTGAACTTTGGCAAGTTATCGCAAAACTCGTTTTCAATGTCAATTGAATTATTGATTGACTTAATGTTGTTGTAGAGGACTGTATAGTCAATTAGTTTGATGTATATTTGTGCAAGTTTTTTTGTTTGAGCGTTTTGTGTTTGTGTGTTATAGTTTGCAAGGCTTGATTTTAGGTTTGCCAATTGCGTGCTGCTTTTTGTAAATAATTCAGTTGTTGACTGATGAAGTGGTTCGTTTGCAAGGCTTGCACTTGAATTTAATTGATTTAGTTTTGGCAATTCAGAATCAAAAGTTTGCTCAGGTTGTACTTGAGGTAGCCTAAAGTCAACCAAAAGGCTTGCAATCAGGATTACTGCAAGCATCAAAACAACAATGTACATTCCATGTTTTAACTTCATAAAAACACCTTAAGGACTACTTGCCCCTCTTCTTTTTTCTCTCCATTCGCGCCAAGTCTTGGAAACTGGCTGCGAGAGAAATCTTTCAAACGCAGTGACTGGCTTAATTGGATAACGAGCAGGATCAGCATACAGGACTACTTGTGCGTCTGCTTGAAGTTGATCTAACTCCGTCTTTAGTTCTGCTTGTCTTGCTGCAACACCAACTGTGTTTTGTTTTTTTAGCTCTCTGTAGCTTTCATTTAAATCTTGTCCCCTAACAGTTAATTGATTTTTCAGGTCAACAACTTGTGCTTGGTAAGCTTTAATTTTTTGTGCGGAGGCGCTTTCTCTTTTTGTCTGGTAATTCAATGCATCTATTACTTGTTTGGAAGAAGTTGTGATTTTTCTTAAGCCCGTAATTTTTTTGGTTGCATCAACGTTAATTCTTTGTTCGGCTTGCAGTCTTTTTTCTGCAAGAGTCAACTGCGAATCTAATGTGCGCAGTACTTTGTCAAATCTAAAGTAATTTCTAACTGAAGGAAGTTTTCCAGCTGGTTTTGCAGTTAAGCGGCTTTGCTCAGCAAAAAGTTGCCTGTATCTTTTTTCAAGTGCTTTGAGTTCTCTTTGCCTCATTTTTTCTGGATAGCGCTCTCGCCTTCTTTCTGGAGAATAATAGCCTCTCATGTTCTTTATTGCGGCTGGCGTGCGGGCTACTGCCCTTGCAGCTGTTTTTACTCCACCCCATGCTTTCCTTAAAACTGGCATTTGAAACCCTTATTTTTTGCTTTTATATTATTATTAAAGTAAGTTTTTTTGGTATATTAATTTATTTCTTTTATAAATGGGCTTTATTTTTTGAATTTTAAGAAAAAAAAGTTGATAATTTTTTTGCAAACATAGAAAAACACCCTAAAATGGTTGAACAATCATCACTTGACGGGCTTATTTGCTCGCTTTCAAAGTCAAGCCAGATTGGGTTAGTTACACCGACTTTCCCGGTTTGTGTCTCTGCTTTAAGCAAAATAAACTTTTTTGTGTTTTCAAGTTCGATTGGGATTTCCAATTCCTTGCTGTATCCTGTCAAGGGTAATTCTTGCTCTAAAAGACCGTCAACTATAATTGATAATTTTTTTAGCCTGCCATACTGTGAATTACTGTTAAGTTTGATTGAAAGGACTTGACTGCCTTCATCAACAAAAGCTGTTTCCCCGATTCTTGCAGTGTTTAATGAAAAATCAATCAGTGGCCCGCTGCTTAGCACGCAGTGCCCTTTTTTGTATGCGTTCAAAACATTTTGTATTGTGAGTGAATCCATGTAGCAGTAAGTGAATGCTGTTCCAAGTTCAGTTGAGTAATGAGCATCACTGTTTGCGATTCCAACTAAAAAACCATCCTGTGGATTGGTTTCTTCCAAAAGCAGGCCCATCCACTTGTGAAATGCTTGCTGGTCATCATTACTCCACTGCCCGTCATTGTCGCTTGCGTTAAACACTTCAAGTCCGGTAACGCCTTGCGTGCCCCAGCTTACCCAGTCAAAAATAACTAAGTCTTGGACGACAGGAATTTCAACTCCCTGATGAAAGGGGTGTGCAATAAAACTCATGCCGTTTAGTTCGTTGACTTCGTTTATTGTTTCTTGTGCATCGCGACAATTTGAAAGCTGAAATTGGTCATTGCATGTTCCATCAAGGTATTCCAAAAAATAATTATTTTTTGGATAAGCAAGTAAGTGTTGTTGCTTGTTTGAGCCAGCGTAAAGTGAAAGTTCCTGCCCAACCATGCAAAGTGGTTGGTCTTGCGTGGAATTTTTGTTTGTGCATTCCTGTATTTCTTGTGTGTAGTTTTGTGAGCCAATATCAAATGCAACGCTGTGTTCTGTGAAAATAAGCCAATCATAATCAAGGTTTTTTGCGCGTGCATAAGTTGATTGGAATGTGCCTGGGTTTTCCCATGCAGTTTCTCCAAAGTGAGTGTGCAGGTGTGCGTCGCCTGCATACCAGCCTTGTGTTTTTGGAAAAACCGAAAAAACCAAAAAAGGAGTTAAAAGCAAAAAAACAAGGACTGTAATCTTTTTCATTTTCAAAAACCTGTAAAGCAAATCCCTTGGCAAAATCCTAAAAACATTAGGCGCTTTCATTAATAATAAAATATTGTTGGTAATGCAATTAATATGGAAGAAGGGCAAAAAATACTGGTTTTAGACTTTGGGTCACAATATACGCATCTTCTTGCCAGGCGTATTCGCGAATTAGGGGTTTTTTCAAAGATTCTGATGCCTGACTGCCCCTCAAAGGAACTGGAAGAAGCCTCAGGGATTATTTTAAGTGGCGGTCCAGCCAGCGTGTATGAAAATGATGCGCCTAAATTTAACCCAAAGATCTTTGAGTTAGGTATTCCTGTTTTGGGTTTGTGTTATGGCGAGCAATTAATGGCTCATGTTCTTGGCGGAAAAGTAGAGCCGGGAAAAACAAAGGAATATGGTTTGGCCAAGTTTTCTATTTCAAAAAAAAATGTTTTATTTGAAGGAATGGAAAAAACTCAAACAGTTTGGATGAGCCATGGTGACACTGTAAAAGAATTGCCAACTGGTTTTGAGAATGCAGGTTTTACAGGTGACTGCCCTAATGCTGCTATTTTTTCTGAACAAAAAAAAATGTTTGGCATACAGTTTCACCCTGAAGTCACGCACACAAAAAATGGAATGAAGATTTTGTCAAATTTTTTGTTTAAGGTTTGCGGATGCAAAAAAAACTGGAAGATTGAGAATTTAGCTGAACAAAAATTAAGTGAAATTAAAGAAAGTGTTGGAAACAAAAATGTTTTTTTTCTTGCAAGCGGCGGTGTTGACTCAACTGTTGCACTTGCGCTTTTTCATCGGGCGCTTGGAAAGAAAAAAGTTTTTGCGCTTCATGTTGACCATGGATTTATGCGAAAAAATGAATCAAAAAAAATTGTTGTTGCGTTAAAAAAAATTGGTTTTGGCGAGAATGAGTTAAAGGTTGTTGATGCAAGTAAAGAATTTTTCTCTGCATTAAAGGGCGTGATTGAGCCTGAGGAGAAAAGAAAAATAATGGGTAAACTTTTTGTGGATGTTGCTGACAGGGAGGCAAAAAAACTTTCTTGGCAAGACAATTGGGTTTTGGGTCAGGGAACAATTTATCCTGACACAATTGAAACTAAGGGAACAAAGAATGCGTCCCACATTAAGACGCATCATAATCAGGCACAGATTATCAAGGAGTTGTCTGCAAAGGGTTTGGTTGTTGAGCCTTTAAAGGACCTTTACAAGGATGAAGTCAGAAAGCTTGGAATGGAAATTGGTTTGCCAAATAATCTTGTTTGGAGGAAGCCTTTTCCTGGGCCTGGTTTGGCTATTCGTGTTTTGTGTTCAAGTGGAAAAGAAATTGTTTCGCGTGATTTAAATGAAAAAATAAAAAAAATTGCAAAAAAGTTTGGATTTGATGCAACTGTTTTGCCTGTAAAGGCTGTTGGTGTGCAGGGTGACTTTAGGACGTATAGGTTTGTGTGCGCGTTAAGTGGTAAACTTGATTGGAAAAAAATTGAGAAAGCTTCAACTGCTTTGACTAATGAGTCAAAGGAAATTAATCGCGTGGTTTTTTGTTTGCAGCCAAAAAAAATTTTGAATGCAGAGTCATTTGAGGCTTTTTTGAGTAAAGAAAGAGTAAGTTTTTTGCAGGAATGCGATGACGCAGTTATGGATGAGATTGAAAAAAATAAGAAAGCTGGTTTTGATATTTGGCAGTTTCCTGTTGTTTTATTGCCATTGAAAATTAATGGTGAGAATGAGGCAATTGTTTTGCGCCCTGTGTCAAGTGCTGAAGCAATGACTGCAAATTTTTATCCTTTGAATGAAAAATTGTTGAAAAAAGTTTTACATAGGCTTTCAAAGGTTAAAGCAAAGAACGTTTTTTTTGACGTTTCCCACAAGCCACCTGCGACGATTGAGTGGGAGTAAAGGTTTTTTTTCAGTAAAGTTAATTAAATCTAGGATTAATAATCTTTTTATGATTCTTCAAAGAGGCTCTGTGGCACCAATAATTTTGCTTGTTTTAGCAGTAATTATAGTTGGTGGGATTGTTTTTGTTTTTGTGCTTCCAAAGCCATTAATTGAAAACACACAAGAAATCCCCGTAGAAAATACTCCAATTACTCCGGTTACTCCAAATGAGCAAAACCAAAATAATAATCAGAATACTGAAAACGAAAACCCCACTCAAGGCCAAACCCAAGAAAATGAAAATACAAATGAAAACCCTGAAACAGACGATTCTGTGGTTTGTGGCAATGGTGCTTGTGAGCAGACAGAAAATTGTTTTTTGTGCAGCCAAGATTGTGGCAATTGTCCAAACTCCAGTTGTGTAAATAGTGGCGGTGAATGTTTTGATAGTTGTGCAAGTGGTTTTGAGGTTTTTGCACAGGGAAATTCTGAGTGCTCGTTGACTGAAAAAGTTTGCTGTAAAGAAATTGTTTTGACACCTGTTTGTGGAAATAATGCAGTTGAATCTCCTGAAACTTGTGATGGAGCAAACCTAAATGGAAACTCTTGCCAATCAAGGGGTTTTACAGCAGGAACACTGTCCTGTAAAAATGATTGCAGTGATTTTGAAACAAGCCAATGCACTAACCCTTCTGAGAATGCAATTGAGCCAAGTGAAGACATTATTTTTGTTGATTCTGTATTGTCACATAACTGTTTTAACGAAACATATTCTTTAGTGAACAGAAATTGTTCTGCATTGCAAGCCACGGGTTTTACTG
>CAYIJY010000035.1:0-8745 GCA_964363785.1 uncultured archaeon | reverse complement strand
TTTATGATTAAATAAACCCTTATCATTTATACCGCCTTTTAATTTAATAAAATCAATATCAGTTGCTGCTGGATTGTGTGCACCACTCAACGTCAATATTGTACAATCCAAACTTGCACCTTGTACGGCAGCCTCATATGAGCCATTTGGCTCTCTAACCTCAATCAGGCACCCTTCATTGTTATCAAACTGGCTAGAGCAATCAGAATCTGCAGTATCAATCAGCCCATCATTATCATTGTCAATCCCATCATTGCATTGAGTTATTGAAAAAGCAGTTACAATAGTACAGATAAATAAAATTAATAAAAAAACAACAAGAGTTTTTAAAAAAGCCATAATAACACCAAATTCATTCAATTCTTAATAATGTATTCAAAATTTCTGCAGGATATTGCTTAACTGTTAATGGACTAAAATTTTGGCCATTGAAAACAAGGGTTGAAACAGCACTTGAAGAAAAAGAATATCCGCCTTCTGGAACAACACTCTGCCATTCAGAAAAGTGCATTACATCATTATAATTAGGCAAATCATAAGGTTGGCTATCCTTAGTATAACCCAAGCCCAGCAAAAGACCTAATGTTTGAAGACCCCCTTTAGCTGTTTCCTCAACAAGCCTTTCGTAAGAAGTTGAATAAGAATTTAATTTCAAAGCAATATCTTTTACACACACTAGTCCTTGACCCTCATAATAATAATTCCATTTATCAGTATGCTCTGCCTTATACTGAGAATAATTAAGAGTAGGATTAAGAGGATCAATGGGACAAGAAAGCATATAAGTACGTGGACTATCTGGAAACTCAATCTCTTCTTGAATATCTGGATGAATCGGGTTAATGCCAGCTCTGTCTGCAAATGTAATTGTAGTGAATTTCATCACAAAAGGAGAAAAAGGAATTGTGTTACGAAATTCAATATAATCACTAGAATATCCAATAGACTCAAATCTCGATTTTATGTAAGAAATTACATCAGTTTTAAATTGTTGAGCACTAAAATTTGCGTACTCAGGACCAAGATTAGCCATACTAAAACCATTGACAAAATTTAGCCAGACAATTTGTTTTAGCCTTCTTGATTTGCCTTTTTTAATAAAATTTATTTCATAATCACGGTTGTTTGAAAAAGTTAACAACCTATTGACTATAATATAGCCCCTATCACCCGATACCAAGTTTTTGGGTGGCCTAGTTGAAGACTTTACGCCCGAGAAATAAAATTGAAATTTACCCGTGGAAAAACCATTATTAAAAACATACAAAAAGTCGAAATCAGTATAGGTGTCTTTAGGGGTGATAAATAAATCATATTTATCGTGAAAAATACCCTTATTAAGTCGCCCGCCTTTTAATTCAAAAAAATCTACATCATTAGGATAGGGAATTGTTCCTTTTAGTGTTAAAATAGGGCAGTCAACAGAACCACCTTTAGTCGCAGTATCATATCCATCATTAGGCGTAGAACCATCTTCTTTTTCATCAATCGTACAACCCTCATCATCATCAAGTGGACTAGAACAATCAGGGTCCTCTTTGTCTATTTTACCATCAGAATCATCATCCAAACGGTTATTACACTGAGTCGAAGAAAAACCTAGAGCAAAAATAGAAAAAAGCAAAAAAAACAAAACCAAGAATATTTTTTTCATTATAAAAAAAAAACCGCCTAATAAGTATAAATATTTAAGCCTTCCAAGCAAGTGTCTTTAATCTCTGTTTTATTTTCTTCATAATAATCCTTTGCGTAAGGCAATTTTACTGGCAAGATTTCCACAAGCCTATCACAAGCAGCCTGCACCAAAGAAGTTTTTCCTTTGTTAACGTAAGAGTAAATGTTATAACAACGCTCAATATCCTGTACTGGAACTTTTTCTTCATTCTCACACTCGGCAATCACAGTTGTCAAAGGAGCATCAACAAATAAATCAAACAAGTAATCATAAGTTGGATGCTGTTCTTCAAAAGAATCAACCAAACCACCCTGCAGCCCTTCATCAGGAACATACGGAATGTAAACTGACTTGCTTTTTGCTGATTCAGGAATTGCAGGCAATTGACCAGAAAAACTTTCAACAGTATCTCTTACAACAACATACTGATTTGTTTTCACAGAGTCAATTTGATTTACTTGATTTAATGCAGTTGATCCATTGGCTGCTTTGCCACTTGAGGTAAATGCACTGTCAGGCAAATAAAAAAAGTAAACAAGCAAGGATAATATAACTATTGCAAAAAGAAGTGTCACGCCAAGTGACAAATGATTTTCTTTTTTGCTTGTTTGTTCAATCATTTTCAAAAACCTCTTTTTATTCGAATGGCGCTATCTTACAGCGGCAATATTCTCCTGCAACTGCAATACAAACTGCGGTGTTATCACCTGCATAAATGTCTGGAGCCGGTGAACCGCTTATATCCAAATTATTCACCCAAGTATCCGTAAATGATGGCAATTCTGTTGGTGCACAATTATTTTCAGGCAAAATCCTGTAATAAAAAATTGTACGTGGCGGATACTCTGGCGGTGGTTCCTGATTAGAATTTATACAACCTAGAACACCCGGAATACCTTCCTCCCCACAAATGCTATAATATATGTCACTTGCTGGAGTGTGATAAAAACTGTCAAAATAAGTATCTGATTGATGGCTTGAGTAGTAACACTCTGGGACTGGATAACCATCTGCTTGGAAATGCCCTATTCCACTAAGACCATCATGACAAGCAGCACAAGCTACTGGATCTTGAATACTTGAGACATAAGCACACTCAGTACCAGGTAATGGAGCTGGCTCTACATTATTATTACATACATAATAACAAGCATCACCAGTTAATGGATTTGGATACGCATCACATAAACACTCGCCTTCTTGCGGTGGCGCCTCCCATAATTCATCTGTAACATACATTAGCTCATATTTGCGATTATAACCTGCTGCGTGCCAGCCGGCCTGGCAATTATTAACTGCTTCATCTAAGTTGTTTGTCAAATAAAAATTTCCGCCAGGCGTAGAGATTTTTTTCATGTCACCAATACAGGTTGTTTGATGGGAATCATGGGGAAGATTCTCATGATTGTTATGCTCTATTTCGTTAAAAAAATCCTCAATGTTTACATGTGGAACATTTTGGGTTGATGGATCGTACAAGCCATGGTCATCAAGACTCTTTATATGAATATATTGACCCCTCCGGTCATGAGGCAAATAAACATAAGGCACTATTCCAAATTCAGTGCAAAAAGGATCAGGTTCGTTGATTCCATCTCCAAAAGCGACAAAAGAAAGCTCAGGCAAATCAAATTGCCTTTCACCTATTACGTTCAAAGACTTGTCGTACAATTGGGCAACAAAGCGCCTATCATCAAGTTCGTCAGGCGGCAACAAGACATTCTCCTGCCCAAGCCAATAAGGATGCAAAAAATAATAGTCAGGCGGCAAAGTCTCAAACGGGCCCTGATCAACAGTCACTTTGCCTGAAACAAAACCAAATGGAGCATTTGTTGGAAGAGGAGGCTGTGGATTAATTGCTTCCTCAAGCCTACATTGCATTGGAACCTTAAACCAGCAGTTTTCGCACAAGTCAGAATAAGTGCGACCGAGAATTGGATTGAATCCGGGAACTGAACCTATGCCAGGCGCAGTGCCAAACTGCGCAAAAACAATTGCACCCAAAAATAAAAAGAAAACAAAAACAGCAAATAATGCCCTTGACTTATTCAAAAAAAAACTATTCATTTTTCCCACAAAAAATACCCCCAACCAAATATATATACTTTTACATGCATTCGCACACAAAAAAAAATTAAGCGTCCTGTGTTTGTAGAATCCTTAAAACGTCATTTGGATTCTGGACAAACCTAAACCTTTGCCCATTAAAATTTATGCCCTGCCAAGGAACAAACTCCATTAAAGCCGTGTCAAAAACATATTCATGAGCAAACTGAATTACAGGAGAAACTTCCATTATATTATTGTTATTCGGCAAAAATTGCTGAGAATGAGAATCATTTGTATGCTGCATTCCAATCAAATGCCCTATTTCATGAGAACCAAGTTTTGCCGAGAATTTGACAAGCTGACTCATGTTTTCAAATGTGACATTATTAATATTGTTCAAACAAACTAGCGCCTGCCCACGTGGATTATAATCCCAAACATCAACAAATTCTGACTGCCCAGGAAAAGAATTGCAACTAAATTCAGTGTTAGTGTAATCTGCCTTTGCCGTCAAATCATGCGTACCAAAAGTCAAAGTGGAATACTCAGGAACATTTGGCTCGGCAGTTGTAATAACGTATTGTGTTGAACCAAAGCCAGCATTCTCAAAATGCTTTTTTATTTGGTCAACAACAGAATCTTTGAATTGCTCGACATCAAAAGAAGCATAAGACTCATGCAAGTCACTTAACCTAAAATCCTCAAACTTTACATACAAATACTGCCTTGTACGCGGCTCTTTTCCCTTTGTAGTCAGGCGCACAACATAATTATTTGAAGTATTTGGGTTATCATTATCAAAAATTAAATAACCAGTCCTGCTTTCAGTACGCAAGTCAGGCGGCCTAAACTCCAAAACATTCACCTGCGCAACATTTGAACTCAAAGTATAATTAGTTGCAAATTGAAAATAACCATAATTAGCCCCAGGATTGTGAAGCGCATAATAAATTATAGGCCTGCCAACGTTCCCCTGCTCAACTGAAAAAACTTGGTTTCTTTTACCATCAAGAGCACCACGACGATTTGCACCGCCAGAAAGCTTGAAAAAATCCTCATCACGCTGAGTAACCACGCCCTTAAAAGTCAAAATAGCGCAGTTGAGGTTTGCTCCTTCGGTTGCACTATCATACCAACCATTAGGCTCTTTGTCTTCAACAGTGCAGCCTTCATCATCATCAAGTGAGTTAGAACAATCAGTATCTTCAGTGTCAATCTTTCCATCGCCATCATTATCAATGCCGTCAGAACACTGGGTTGGCGGAAACGCAAACGCATTGACAGCAAAAAGAGAAATAACTAACAAAAAAAATAAAGAATATAACTTAATTAATTGCCTTAAACGCATTTACAACTAGAAAGTTGCAAAATAATTAAATAACCTTGCCAAGAACAAACGCTTTCTCGCCAAGCTTGCTTAAATTGCTGATTGTTTTCTTTGCATCACTTTTGGAGACAACCAAAACCAAGCCAACACCCATGTTAAACGCCCGAAACATTTCATAATCAGAAATTGAACCGGTTTTTTGAATTAACTTAAAAATTTGCGGAACCTGCCAGCTTTCATTGTCAATTTCAAAAGAAAGTTTTTCAGGCAAAACGCGCGGAACATTTTCAAGCAAACCACCGCCAGTAATGTGCGCAATGCCCTTGATTTTTACTTTATTCATTAAAGAAAAAACGTTTTTTGAATAACTCTTGTGAGGACGCAAAAGCTCCTCGCCAAGCGCAGAGTAAAAGCCTTCAACAGTCTCACCTAAAGAATATTTTTCAAGCAAAACTTTTCTTGCCAAACTATAACCATTTGTATGCAAGCCACTTGAAGGAAGCCCAACAAGCATATCCCCTTTCTTTACGTTCTTTGGATTAAAAATATGCCTCTTTTCAGCTACACCAACCATGCAGCCAACAACATCATTCTCGCCATCAAGATAAACTCCAGGCATTTCAGCAGTCTCACCACCAACAAGCGGACAATCAAGCCCTTTACAGGCTTTGCTCATACCACTGATTATTTTTGTAATTACACTCACATCAAGTTTTGATGAAGCCAAGTAATCAACAAAAAAAAGCGGTTTGGCAGAAGAACAAAGCAAGTCATTAGAGCAATGGTTGACAACATCCATGCCAATGTAATCCCATTTGTTCATGCTAGCTGCAATTTTTGTTTTAGTGCCTGCTCCGTCAATAGTAACCATCAACACAGGTTCTTTGTATTTCTTTAGTTCTTTTGCACTCACTGCGCCAGAAAAACTGCCAACTGAAAGCAAAACACTTTTGTTGTAAGTAGACTTTACTAGTTCACCAATTTTTTCTTCAACAATATTTCCAGTGTCAACACTAACACCGGCTTTTTCATAAGAAGTCATTTGAAAAACCCTTGGCGAAGTTCACGGCGCTGATGTGGCCTTTCTTTGAAAGACCGATAATACCAAATAAAGCTGCACTCATAAAAAAACCTTTTTCCAGTGCGCACAAACCTGCTTGACTTTTTTTTCGCTTTCACCAACATACAATTGAGGATTTTTTAGCAAAATTAGTTCTTTTTTTGAAAACTTGTCAAAATACTTTTTCAAAGAAACATCAGCAAAAATAATTTCAATCACACTTTGCTTTTCATCACGAGCGCGTGAAGAAAGAACCCTTACCGCCTCATGCGCATCAGGGTGCCCATACTTTGCAAGCAAAATATACAGTGGCTCTGCAACAATCAAGTCCTTTGAAGACAACAAATTTTTTTGCATGGACTCTTTGTCAACAATCAAGCCTTTTGAAACCTTTAAAAGACGCCTTGAACTCACAACCAAAGCAGCAAAAACTTCAGGCAAAAATCTTTGAGAAGCACTATTAGTCAAGTCACGCTGATGCTCTGTAATAGAATCCATGTAAACTGTCAACATTCTTGGCATGAAAACCTTCCAAAGACTTTTTACATTCTCAAAATTAATTGGATTGCGCTTATGAGGCATAGTTGAACTGCCGACTTGGTTTTCAGAAACTGCTTCTGCTATTTCATTAATTTCACTTCTTTGCAGGTGGCGCATGTCATCACTAAAGTTAGCCAAAACAGTGAACGCGCCAAAAACAGCATTCAATAAATCTTGAGTTGGTTCAGGTTCAATTACTTGAGTAGAATAATTTGGAACCTTTAAACCTAAATCAGCCAAAATATCTTTTTCAAGTTTTATTGGGTCTTTTACAATCAAAGAAGTAGCATTATAAGCACCGACTGCACCTGAAAACTTTCCAGTCAAATTATTGGTTGTGCGCTCGATTTCTTTTATTCTGTTACCAAGCCTGTCCACATACTCTGCTAAAGTAAAACCAAAAGTAATTGGGACTGCATGCTGGCCGTGAGTACGGCCAACCTGAACCACACCCGCATTTTTTTCTGCTAACTTAATCCATTCTTTTTCTAGTTCAATAAGGCTTGGCAAAAGCAATTCATTAACCGTGTCTTTATACCTAAGTGCATTTGCAGTGTCAACAATATCATAAGAAGTTGCACCAAAGTGAACAAAGGGCTTTGCTTCGCCTGAAACATTGGCTTTGATTACATTTGCAAGTGCGCGAATATCATGCTTGGTTTTCTTTTCTTCTTCGTAAACGTCCTTTGCAAGTACTTTCAAACAAGCAGCTTCAATTTCTTTTGCAATTTTTGGTGAACAAATCCCTTGTTTGGAAAGCGCTTTTACCAAAGCAGCCTCAACTTTTGCTTGGTACTTTATACGCGCATTCTCACTCAAAAAAATAGTGAATTCTTTCTCAAAATACCTGTAATCTAAAGGGGAGATAAAATCAAACTCATCCATAAAAATTTTAGTGGACAACTAAATAAAAAGATTAACGGCAAACAAAAAAAATGCCTAAAAACATACAAACAGACACATAAGAAAAAAAAGACTTTTGCGTTAAGTGTCCTGCTGGTGCAGTGCCTTTAAAATGTCATCAGCTTTTTGGACTAACCTATACTGCCCTTGGTCTTGTCTAGGAAAAGAATAAACTGACACACTTGTAGAAAAAGTAAAAAAGCTATCAGAATCTTCATCAACAGCCATTATGTCATCATGAAGTGGCAGAAATTCGGTAAAATTGTCCTCTGTATGCGACAAACCCAGTAAGTGGCCTAATTCATGAGAAGCAACCTTTCCAATAAAATTTACTTTCTCATCATAATCATTTGTAGAAGGCATTCTGTGAATGCAAACTAATGCTTGGCCTTTTGGCAAATAATTCATTCTATCAACATGTTCTGCAATAGCACTAATACGATTTTTACACTGTAGTGTACCATTTGAATAGTCTTCACGAACAACAGTTGTATCACTAGCAGTGAAAGTTATTGTAGAATAATAGTCGGTACTTGAAAAGGGTGATAATGAAAAATCAATGTAAGTTTCACCATAACCATAACTTTCAAAATAACTTTTAATTTTATTAAATATATCTAGCTTGAATTGTTCACTAATAATATCTGCAAACTTGACAAAAACTTTTTGTTTAGGTATTCGAGTCTTACCGACATTTGTAATATTTAATTCATATTTTGAGTTTGGTTTCCCGCCTTCAAAAATCAAGTAACCACTTCTGGATTCAGAAGGCGAAATATACGGTCTTAACCTATTTGGATTTTCACTCAAAAAGTCATTATTTAGTTTAAACAAAACATAACCATATGCACTTGACCTTAAAGCATAATAAGCATCAAGAACATAAGGATCTTCTTGTGGATTAAGGAAACTAAAAGCAATATCTCTTTGTGAATCAAACAAACCTTTGTCCATAAACCCGCCTCTTAACTTGTAATAGTCAATTATATCTGTGCCTGAATCTACTGAATCTACTATTCCTTTTATAGTCAAAATTGAACAATCAACAGAAGCGCCTTGATTTGCAGTATCATACCAATTATTGGGTTCTTTCTCACGAATAGTACAGCCTTCGTCATTGTCAAACATGCTACTACAGTCAGGATCTGCTTTGTCAATCAACTCATCGCCATCATTATCTAGCCCATCATT
>CAYIJY010000034.1:3325-8822 GCA_964363785.1 uncultured archaeon | reverse complement strand
GGACCTGACATTTCACCAATGCACAATAGCCTCGTATTCTCCTGAAGCAGGAAACCAGTATGAGTGCAAACAAACTTACTTCTTTATTGACCGGCCACAAAACAGTGTCTTGGTCATGCCTCAAAGTGCATTTGATGAAGATGCACAATTATTTTTCTCTTCAACAAAAATAGACATTGCAGGTTCAACAATGAATGAGCTTTTGCAAAACTCAGGCTTGCCATACTTTATTGATGCAAACAATTCCCTAAGCAGCGAACAATTAAACGAAATAAAAAGCCTCTCAAAAGAAAGAGCAATAATACATCCAAGCCTAAATGAATCAACACGCGAACAACTAAAATCCATTGGACTTACATTAAAAGAAATCCCAACAAAAGACCAAGAGCCATGGGTCTGGACAGCAAGCGGTGCAAAAACAACAATCTCACTTACAGCAGGAATCACAAACCTAGAGCCATTTGTTGAAGACAAAAGCAGGGCAAAAATATTTTACGACCTAATAATTACAGGACATGGTTCATCATACGAAGATGCATTGGCAAGACTTGAAGAAATGGACATACTTCTAAAGACAGGTTCACTGCCAATTCCAATTGAAGACATTTCAAAAGAAACAATCTCTCCCTTCCTTGGAAAAGAATTTTTGGACGCATCACTCTACATTGGATTACTTGCCTTATTGTCGGTTGCAATAGTTTTGTTTATAAGATACAGGCGAATAAAAATTGCTTTGCCAATTGCACTTACAGGCTTAAGTGAAGTAATAATCATCCTTGGTTTCTCATCCTTATTCAGAATAAACCTTGACTTAGCTTCAGTTGCAGGAATACTAACTGTAATTGGCACAGGCGTAAATCAACAAATAATAATTACAGATGAACTCTTAAGCGGAGAAAAAACTGCAGGTTCACTTGGCATGAAATCCAAAAGAGCATTCTTTATTGTACTTGCCTCAGCAGCCACATTAATCTCCACAATGCTTCCAATGGTATTCTTTGGCTTTGGATTAGGAAAACTAGTTGGCTTTGCAATCACAACAATACTTGGAGTATTAATTGCAGTAATAGTCACAAGGCCAGCCTTTAACGAAATAGCAAAATACGTCCTTGAACAAGAAGAACTAAAAACCCACAAGCACTAATTCACAAAAATCCTTCAAAGTCCTTTATTCCTGTAATTTTTTTTGTGAAAAAAAACCAAGCCAAAATAATTGCACCACTCATCAAAAACCAGCTTGCAACATGCACTAATTCAGCAATCTGCACATTAAACCAAATGCCTGCCAGCAAAACAAAATAAACCCTAAAAATATTTACGACAAAAAGCAAAGCAACACCCACCAAAAAAACAGTCACTTTTTCCTTTAACTCTGGTTTTTTCAAAGAAAAAATAATTGACGCCAAAATAATTGCACTCACAAGACCAGTGCACGAAGGAACAATTGCATAAACGTCCCCTCCAATAAAAATGTCAAACCCGTTTCTTTGCAACCCAAGCATGGATGAAGTCACATCAGCAACAAAATGCTGCATAAAAGAAACATCAATTACAAACAACAGCGCGTGAAAAAGACCAAATATTCCAAAAAACTTTGCCAAAAAAACCAATTGCTTTTTTTCAATCATTACCAAGGCACTTTTTTTAGTTTAGTCTTGAATGCAAAATAATTTGACAATCTATGCACAAACAAAGTCAAGACAGAAATTACAAGCACGTCAAAAAAATTTGGCACATAAACAATGCTTCCAAGCACCATGCCACCATAAACAAAGTCAAGCTGATCCAAAAAAAGAACAGGAGTTCCACTTGCAATCTTGTTTCTTCTTTTAAAAAAACTTGCAATTATGTCCCCCAAAATAGCGCCGATTGAAAGCAAAAAACCAAGAAGCAAATAATTGGAAAACTGCATGACTTGTTCATTTAAAAAAACAAAAATAATTATTGTCACCAAAAAACCAATGCTAGTTCCAAGCATTGTTCCCCTGACTGTTTTTCCTTTCCCAAAAATAGGTTGATTATCCCTGAATTTTTTGTTAAAGTCAAGCGGTGTTTTTCCACCCAAAAGCATTGCAAATGAATTTGCAAAATACATTGGAGCAACATAAAGCAGGATTTTAAACCAAAATTCGATCATTGACACACGCCTTTTTAAAAAACTTTTACAATTACAATTTTTCTAAATGAAATCAAATAATAATGATTTGACAAAAAAAGCTTTAATAATTGCAGGGCTTACACTTCTGCTGGTTATTTTTCTAGTTCTTTTGCTTGCCTTTTACGCAGGCGACTCAAGTGGCTTTGAAAAAAAAGTAGCTGTAATCCCATTAAAGGGCGAAATAAGCATGTCTTATGGTGGCTATTCTGAGGGTTTTAGTGCACTTGAACTCGTAGAAAAACTTGACGAAGCCCAAAACGACCCTTCAATAGGCGTGATTTTTCTTGACATTGACAGCCCTGGCGGAAGCGTGGTTGCCACAAAACAAATCGTCTACAAGGTCCTTGAAGTAAAAAAAACAAAGCCAGTTGTCTCTTACATCGGAGAGGTTGGCGCAAGCGGAGCATATTACGTTGCAGCATCAAGTGACTACATTATTACTGATGCAGATTCCATTACAGGAAGCATTGGAGTAATCTCAATTGTACCAAACATAGAGGAATTACTCACAAAAATAGGCGTAAAAGTAAACATAGTCAAGGCAGGCGAATACAAGGCAATTGGAAGCATTTTTGAAGAACTCAAGCCACAAGAACGCGAACTTTTAGAGACACTAATCATGGAAACTTTTGAAGGATTCAAGTCAGACGTATTGTCTTTTAGAAAAGACAAGCTAAACAAAATCCAGTTTGAAAAAGTAGCTGATGGAAGAATAATTTCAGGAAGACAGGCACTTTCACTTAAACTGGTTGATGAACTTTTGCCGCGAGAAAAAGCAATTGAAAAAGCAGCACAAATAGGGGGTATTTCAGGAGAGCCTTCAATAAAAAATTACCAAAAACCAGCCCCGACTCTTTTTGACTTGTTTTCAATCAGTGGCCAAGCATTTGGATTTGGATTAAATAAAGGAATATCAAGCCAAGCCAATCAAAGCATTGAAGTAAGAGCCTGAAGAATAAGCACAACCAAAGCCCCGCTTAATGTTGCAAAAAAATTTACCTGTGTCTTGTCAAGCTTTCCCTTATTCTCAAACAATGCACCAAGCAAACTATCTGTAATCGAACCAACTATTCCTGCAACAAAAACAAAAAAAGCAAGCAATGCATTGTGGAAAAACAAAAAATAAATTCCAGCACAAACAATTGCACCAAAAAAAGAAACCGCAGTGCCAAGAAAACTAACTCCTCCGTTTGTTCCTGCTTTTACTTCCTTAAAAGTTGTAATAAGCATTGGCTTTTTTTTTGACAATAAACCAATCTCACTTGAAAGAGTGTCACTTAATGCAGCAGAAATACCTCCAAAAAAACTAGTTGTCTGTCCAAAAAAAAGAAACAACAAAGGTGCAACCGTATTTCCAAAAACATTAAAACTGTTTCTTGTCTCGTGCTTTACCTTTGTCTTACTTCTAGAATAAACTGTTGCGAATTCTCCAAGTACAAAAAAAACAACAAGCACAAAAAAACTTTGTATGCCGCCAAGCAAAAAAACAAGCAAGCCAACAAAGTTTCCAAAAATTATTCCGTTTAAAGAAAAAGTTCTTTTTACAAAAGTCAAAACCGAAAAAAAGAGTGAAAACAAAAAAAACAATAATGTGGATTCCACGCTAACCGGAAAAAAAACCTGGATAGGGACAACCATTTTGGTTTCACTTTTGGGCCGGCAAAGATACGATTCTTGACTTTGTGACT
This sequence comes from uncultured archaeon, assembly GCA_964363785.1. Lineage (GTDB taxonomy): Archaea > Iainarchaeota > Iainarchaeia > Iainarchaeales > GW2011-AR10 > JACQJF01. The sequence goes on along the minus strand of CAYIJY010000034.1, from coordinate 4,976 downwards.
TCAACTCTTTTAGTCAAAGCAACTTTTTTTGCTTCGTTAAAAACTTTTTGAGTCAAATTCCCAAAAACAAGTTCTGAAACAAGTGACTGGCTGTCAAGTGCTTTTGCTGCGCTTTCAATTTTTTCGGCCATTATTTTCCTTATTGCAGTTTTTTTTGCCTGTTCAAGTTTGTTGCCAGTCAAAACCATTAACTTGACTTTTACTTTTGCCTTGTCTTTTGATTCAACGTACTTAACCAAGTCAACTTTTGTGTTTCTTCTTCGCACAAACTTCCTCAAATAACTATCCTTGATTTCGTGACCCAATGCAAAAGTATTGGCCTTGTTGCCCTTTACGTCATTAACTTTGAAAATAAGAGAAATGTGTGATTTCTTGATATCGCCTGAAAGGTTTCTTGCACTAATTTCAATAACTCTTCCCATGACTGACTGTGGCTTTTCACTTACAGTTGTTCCGATTTCCTTTCTGTCGAATTCCTTTGGAGCAATTATTGTAAACCAAGTTTTCTTCTTCCATTTATCAACAGTCTTTTTTTTCACTACCTGTTTTTTTTCTGATTTTTCTTCACTTGCGTTAACAACCATTGCTGGCAAAAACAATCACCTTTTTTTATAACAAAAAATTTATTTTATCCAAAACCTCTTTTAACTCACTTGATTTTCCATTCACTTTTTTTCCATCAAAATTTAACTCAAATTCAAAAACCATTTCAATCACTTTGTCAAAAGAGCTGCCTTTTCCGGAGTATAAATCCAGTCCTTTGGAAGCCTCTTGTTCTTGTGATAATAATCAGTAAGCCTTCTTATCTTACTGACAGTCAATTGCAATCCCCTTTTTGCACTCATGTCCTTTTTATTTTGAGCCAAGTGCCTGTCAAGCTTTACTGACTTTCGAATAAGGTTAAGCAGGTCCTCTGGAACTTCGCCAATCAATTTGTGTTTAATCAAAACTTCTGACACAGTCTGGTTTGCAACCTTTTTCATTTTAGGAATGCCATACTGGTCCCTTAAAATCAAGCCAATTTGTGAAGGAGAACTGCCTGTGTTTGCCAAGTTAATTATTGCTTCTTCAATTTCCTTTGGCTTATAATCAACCCAATCATATTGTGACTTCTTGTCTGTTTTTTTTGCCTTTACAGAATGCTCTTTGTGTTCAGTATGAACATGTGCTTTTTCGTGCTCATGCTCTGAATTTGCCTTATGCTCAACATGACCCTCTTTAGTCTTCTTTGGGCTCTCTTTAACTGTGTGTGCTTCTTTTTTTTCTGAAGCCTTAACATGAACTTTAGTTTCTTTTTCTTTACTCAAAATAAAACACTTTTTTTATTTGTGCCTTGCCATCCTTTTAAGGCATGGAAAAGCCAATATTATAAACAAGTAATACTTATTTTTTCACTGCAAAAGCTTTAAATACATGCGCGTTGTTTTTTGTGTGATTTTATGCATTTTAAGGAAAATATTGGTCTTGACATCATAAAAACAGCCCTTTTTGTAGGTGTCCTATTATTTGTCATACTTTTTTTGAACTCAATTTTACCACAAAAAACCCCCTTTTCTCAAAACATGTTTTCAGATAAATACGGCTCCACAATGAGTGGTTTTGGCTTTGACCCAGTGGGCGGTGCAACTTCGCCAATTGACAGTGAACATAA
>CAYIJY010000034.1:0-3315 GCA_964363785.1 uncultured archaeon | reverse complement strand
AACATAATCTCCAAAGCCAATTGCATGCATTAAACTCTAATAATATAACCGGCAATCACTTGACTAATGGAAACACACATTTCATTTTATCAGACACACATGCCCCACTTACAGGCGTTCACCAAATAGACTCAGGTGAAGTACTTTTTGGAGAAATAGGGAACCACAGAAGCGATTCACTAGCCACAAGCACACGAACAGTCCATTATGCTGAAACAAACAATGCAACTTACACTATTTCCTCAGCAGACTAAAAAAAAATCTGGGTTTTCATTAAACGAGAGTTTAACAAGTATTCTGGCAATCGTTTTGAATTCCATCCACATCAAGTGCAACACAAATGTTGCTTGACAAAGCGCTTGCGTGATCACATTCGTTTGCTGCGCAAGTATTATTTGATGAAAATGCCTGTGAATCAGAACTTGCAATTTGAATTGCCTGCAAAACACCATCACAAACATTATTTCCAATCAATGAAAGACCAGTGACATTTACTGTGGATGAAATTCCCTCGCTTGCAGAGCTAATAAAATTATTTTCAATTCTTGAAGAATGTGCAGTTGAAGTAAGCCTGATTCCATAACCTGCTGAAGAATTAATTGTACAGCCTCTTATAGTTGTGCTCATGCCTGAAACAATTACTCCTGCAGAAGTTCCACTTATTGTGTTTGCAGTGTTGCCACGACAATCAAGAGTGACATTTGAAACAGAAGCAGGAATATTAAAGCAGGGCCCCGAATTATTGCTTATTGCTTCTGCAACGTAATACGTTGTTCCTGAAACCCAGTCAAAACCAATCGGAGTAATTCCGTTGACTGCAGGGAATGGGGGGTTTCCGCAAAAATGCAGCACAACTTCAGAATCACAAATATCACCCAAATTATCTCCATCAGTATTTTGTTGACCTGCATTTGGAATTGATGGGCAATTATCAAGTGCATCAGAAACACCATCATGATCAGTGTCTTCACAAGCGTCGCCCAGTGGCCCGCCAAAGCCATTCTCCTGCAAAGGATTAATCATTATTGGACAATTGTCACAGGAATTTCCAACACCATCAGAATCATCATCTTCCTGTCCATTATTTTGTATGTGCGGGCAATTGTCAAAAGTATCCCCGCTGCCATCCGAGTCAGCATCCATAATGCAAAAACCACTAATGCATATTCCTGATTCACAATCGTTTACTCCAAAACAAGCATCTCCGCCATCACAAGGCGCACAATCAGGTCCGCCGCAATCAACATCAGACTCAAAGCCATCCTGCATGGCATTGACACAGTTTACAGGGGGATTAACACACTGCGCCAACGCATCATTGCACATTTGAGGCAAAATGCATGTTTGCGCAATTATCAGTGTATCACAACCCATTGAATCAGTAGTGCACCTGATCAAGTTTGAGCCAACACAAGAAAACTCATTTGGGCAATTTTCAGTCGGCAACGGGTCACCATCGCACTGGTCGCCTAAGTCGGAAATATTGTCAAAATCAGAATCAATTTGGCACACTCCTGCAGTGCACAAACTTGAAAGGCAATCCTGGTCATCAACACAAACTTCGCCGTTTTGGCATTGAGTGCAAGTCGCTCCGCCGCAATCAACATCTGTCTCAAGCCCGTCTTTTACTCCGTTAGAACAGGTTGAAGGGCCCTCTAATTGAGCATGACATTCTGGAGGGTTTTCACATGAAAAAGTCTGGCTGTTTACAGTTACAGAGCCATCGCAATTTTTTGTCTTGCACAAAGCCAAAGCCAAATTTGCATTAGACTGAATTGTTGCAGGTGCAGAAACAGCCGACAAGACATAAATCGCCAAAATTGATACAACTATGCCGCCAAGTACAAGCAAAAGCAGTTCACTTGAAGCCTGTCCAATTTTCCCTAAACTAAAATGCTTTGACACTTGACAATTAATGAAAAAGTTATATATTAAGCTTATGAATTATGCTCTATCTTAAAAAGACTCTTTTTTTTGCCTCATTTTATTTTTAAAACGCTCTGTACTTTTATTTACAAATAATGCCTGAAAAAGAACAGCCTTTGCGTTTTAGTTTTAAAGGAAAAAACCCAAAAGACGTTAGGGCCCAAATAATTGACTCTGAAAAAGAAATTTTGCTTGAAAAACCAAAACCAAAAACACAGGAAAAAAAAATTGATTTTTTTAAATCTGCTTTAAACCATAAGTTTTTGATTATGGCAATTGTAATCTTAGTTCTTTTATTGCCATTAATCATCCATGCTTTTTTTACACCTGTGCAGTTTAATGAATTTTTAATACAAAAACTTGAACTAAATTACTTTGTCATTTCGCCCGAGACTTTTTTTGACATGCTGCTTTCATCTTATTCCTCTGGCTTGAATTTTATTTTCGGAAACCCTGTCCGCACAGAACCAAACTTTGATGACACTACAGCAATGTTTGAATACATTTACTCATGGATACCGCCTTACGCAATTGCTTATCCAACTGAACGTTTTTATTATTTCAACACAATAATAAACGGCACTCCAGTCTCAGGTAACATCCGTGTTGCAGATTTGGACCAAGGAAAAATCACGATGGCATACTTTACAGTCGGACAAATTGAACGTTCAACGCGCTTTGCAGATTTTACGGAACAAAACGGGCTTCAGATAGCCAAGCACTCTGATTACCTGTGGGATGTAACACTAAAAGGAAAAAAAACAACATTTAAAGTTCCAAAAACAGACATTACTCCACCGCACTCACTGCGGCTTTCACAGGACGAAGAATTCAGCGGGCACATTCATGATGAATCCGGAATAAAATTCTTTTTGATTTTCAACAACAAAACAAATTCCTTTTACGACGTTTTGGACGAGGAAACCGGACTAACTGACAACCTTGAAGACATCAGCGAAAATCACATGGTTGGAAAACGCTCGGGTTTTGTATTTTACAATGACAAAGAATGGAACAGAAAAGTGCTTGTAGGCGTGCACCTTTCAAACATCGCACAAAACAATTACCTTGACGGGCCAGGAGATCAAGTTCCAATAATCATGAACATAAGAGACAAACTCCACAAAGCATACCCAAACACAATGCTTGGTGATGGAGTTGACGAACACGGAGTTTACCTAAACAAGCCAGAATGGGTAAGAATCGCAATCACCCCCTTTGTCAGGTACTCTTCCTATAATGACGTTTTTGCAAAATCAAAAGCCTGCTTGCCCCTGCAAACAAGCCGCTCTGACTTTTGGACTTGCCTTACAAAAGAATTCTGGAACACAAAAGAATGGAGACAGGGAATTATTGACCAGTTAAAAGAAGAAGGAAAAGAAATTCCTG
>CAYIJY010000033.1:0-8840 GCA_964363785.1 uncultured archaeon | reverse complement strand
TGCAGCTTGTATAGCGACAATACTTACTATTGGCTACCTCATACCCAAAAGTATATGCAAGGGGATTTTTACAAAATCTTTTCTATGAAAAGAATTTACTTCAGCAAGAGTTCTTGAATTACAATTTCTAAAAAAATTAGGCCGATAAACTAGTCTTTGTAATTCAAGAGCCCTTAAATCACGTTTAGACAAGCCAACTAACTTTTGTCTTTTTCGTTTTCGTTTTTCCCGCTGTTTGTTTTGAAACCTTTTACTTTTGGCAGTTGGCATAATCAAAAAAATAGACGAATTCAACATATTTAATCATTTTGGGTAAACTAGCATTTTTTTACCGAAATTCTTATTAAAACTTAATTCTTAATCTTTTCAAGGTGGATTCCCGTTATGCCAGCAAAGAACAAAATGAGCCTAAAAGCAATACAAAAATTTGACAAAGAACTCTATAAGCTAATTGAACTTGAAAAAAAACGCCAAATGGAAGGAATAGAACTAATTCCTTCAGAGAACCTAGCAAGCCAAGCAGTACTAGAAACCATGGCAACAGTATTGAACAACAAGTACAGTGAAGGCTACCCTGGAAAAAGGTATTATGGCGGGAACGAATTTATTGACCAAATAGAGACACTTGCAATTGAAAGATGCAAAAAATTATTTGGAGCAGAACACGCAAATGTACAACCATTAAGCGGCTCACCAGCAAACATGGCGGCATATATGTCAGTCTTAAGTGTTGGAGACAAAGTCATGGGAATGAAACTAACAGAAGGCGGACACTTAACACACGGCCACAAAGTAAATTTTTCAGGAAAACTCTACAACTTCGTACAATATGGAGTTGAAAAAGAAACAGAAACACTAAACTATGACCACTTAGCAGAACTTGCTGCAACAGAAAAACCAAAACTAATTTTATCAGGATTTACTGCTTACCCAAGAAAAATTGACTTTAAACGATTCAGAAAAATCTGTGACGAAAACCAGGCAATCTGCATGGCAGACATTGCACACATAGCAGGACTATGTATCGCTGAAGAGCACGAAAACCCAGCGCCATTCTTTGACATAGTCACAACAACCACACACAAGACACTCAGAGGGCCGCGCGGAGCAGTAATAATGTGCAAAAAAGACTTTGCAGAAAAAGTCGACAAAGCAGTATTTCCAGGAATGCAGGGCGGACCACACGAGCACGTCATTGCAGGAAAAGCAGTTGCATTCAAAGAAGCAATGACACCTGCATTCAAAAAGTACGCACAGCAAATCGTGAAAAATGCCAAAGCACTTGCAAAAGCACTTTCAGACCATGGACTTAGACTAGTCAGCGGAGGAACAGACACCCACTTAATGCTAGTTGACTTGACACCTTTAGGTTTGACTGGAAAAATAGCAGAAACCTCAATGGAAAAAGCAGGAGTATACTGCAACAAAAATACAATTCCATTTGACACGCGCTCACCATTTGACCCAAGCGGAATAAGACTAGGAACACCCGTCTTGACTACCCGCGGAATGAAAGAAAAAAACATGAGTGATGTTGCAGGATTCATTTTTACTGCACTAAAAAATCACGATAATGAAAAAGTTTTATCTGACACTAAAAAGAAAGTCATCAAATACTGCAAAAACTTTCCATTTTATGCTTAAAGGATTTTGATACAAATGGCTAAAATAATTGACGGCAAAAAAATCAGTGAAAAAATACTTAGTGACGCCCACATACAAACACAAGAACTAAAAGACAAAGGAATAACACCTGGACTTGCCATTGTACAGGTTGGTGACAATCCTGCAAGCAACATTTACATTGGAAAAAAAATTGAAGCAGCAAAAAAAATCGGACTAAAAGCAGTGCACGTAAAACTTGGAGATAAAATTTCTTTTACAGAACTTGAACAAAAAGTCACTGAACTAAACAAAGACAATTCTATTCACGGAATAATTATTCAAATGCCTTTACCAAAGCAAATTAATACAGAGCAGGCACTTTCACTTGTTTTACCAAAAAAAGACGTTGATGGGTTTCACCCATTTAACCAAGGAAAACTATTCTCTGGAACAGGCGGATTTACTCCAGCAACAGCAAAAGGAATAATTAAACTAATTAATTCAACTAAACAAAAGATTGCAGGGAAAAATGCAGTAGTAATTGGAAGAAGCACAATTGTTGGAAGACCAACAGCTGCACTTTTACTTTCACTTGATGCAACTGTAACTGTTTGCCACTCTAAAACAAAAAACTTAATTCAATTCACAAAAAATGCTGACATTTTGGTTGTTGCTGCAGGAAAAGCAAAACTAGTCAAAAAAAATATGGTAAAAAAGGGCGCCATTGTGATTGATGTTGGAATAGATAAAGTAAGGGGAAAAATATTTGGTGATGTTGACTTTGAAAACGTTAAATCAAAGGCTGGTTTTATTACCCCTGTTCCTGGCGGCGTTGGCCCAATGACTGTTGCTTGCTTGATTGAAAATACAATTGACGCCGCAAAGAGGCAAACAAATGCCAGTAGTTAGCAGGCGAGTTAAAAAAAGACGAAAACCGCATAGGATTTAACTTCACACTCAAGAATTCTTCAAAAAAAGTAGTTTTTATTAACTTTTTGTTAACTTATTTAATTAGTGGTTAAACATGATCAAAGTTAAAGTAAAGAAAATTGGCGGTTCAACAAGCTTGTTTGTCCAAAAAGATGACGCAAAAAACCTAAAACTCAAAGAAAATCAGGAAATACTAATTGACATTCAAAGAAGCAATCCATTGCGCGAACTTTTTGGCTCTGGAAAATTTTCCAAAACAACCAGAGAACTGCTTAAAGAGCTTAGAGAAAATGAAAGCAAAAACTGGTGAAGCAATTTGCACTGCCTTGACACATACGCGCTTGTTGAAATACGGCTTGGAAACAAGGATTTTTCATGGCTTTTAAATGAAAAATTTTTTATTAGTGAACTGACATTGTGCGAATTTTTCGGGGTTTTATATAAAGAAAATGGTGAAATTGAAGCCCAAAAATGGTTTAAAAAACTCGAGCCATTTTCCATTCAAAGCGACATCAAGATTCTTATTGAAGCAATAAAATTCAAGATCACGCACAATAAAAGAAACATTTCATTTTTTGACGCGGTTGGATACATTACTTCAATTAGCAATAATGCTAAATTTGTCACTGGAGACAAAGAATTCAAAGAATTTCCAAACGTAAAATTTATAAAATAAAAAAAGAGAGCATGGCTAGAGTGTTAGGAGTTTCAACTAGTGCTGTTTCTTTGCAATACGAAACAATTAGAATTTGGAATGGATTAAGGAGAAAAAAAAGGGCGCCTGAAAACAGGCCAAAAAAAGGAATACGCATACGTAAATAATTAAACATTTGCAAGAAGAATAACATATGCACAAATTAAGGATCGGAGTATTGGGTTCAACCAAAGGAACTGATTTGCAGGCAATTATTGACTCAATTGAAAAAAAAGAACTAGAAGCAGAAATCTCAATTGTTATAAGCAACAAAAAAGACGCATTTATTTTAGAGCGAGCTAAAAAGCACGGGATTGACAACGCTTTCCTTCACCCAAAAAAAATTAACACAAAAGAAGAAAACGAAAAAGAACTTGCAAAGATTTTGAAAGAAAAAAAAATTGACCTAGTTATTCTGATTGGTTACATGAAAATACTTGCGCCTTCTTTCATAAAAGAATTCCAATGGAAAATCATTAACATCCATCCTTCACTTCTGCCAATGTTTGCAGGGGAAATGGACGCAAATGTTCATGAAAAAGTAAAAAACATGGGTTTACGCGAAACAGGCTGTACTTTACACTTTGTAACTGAGAACGTGGACGAAGGTCCAATAATCATGCAAAAAAAAGTAGCAGTTTACCCAAATGACACTTCTGAGTCAATCAAAGAAAAGGTTCAAAAAGCAGAAGGAACAGTCTTAGTAAAAGCAATTAAATTGTTTTCCAACGACAAAATCATTGTAAAAAAAGGAAAAGTTGAGATACTTGAGTAGAATCAAAACCGCATTAATTTCTGTCTACGATAAAACAGGCGTAGTTGAGTTTGCAAAACTCTTGCACAGGCTAAACGTGGAAATAATTTCAAGCGGAGGAACAGCCGCACTGCTTAAAAAAAACAAGATACCCACAATAGAAATTTCTGAACTAACTGGTTCACCAGAAATGCTTGACGGAAGAGTAAAAACACTCCACCCAAAAATACATGGCGGAATACTAGCAAAAAACACTAAAGAACATTCCGAAGAACTAAAAAAACATGGAATAAAACAAATTGACTTAGTAGTCGTAAACCTTTATCCGTTTAAAGAAACAATTTCAAAAACAACGGACTTGACAAAAATAATTGAAGAAATTGACATTGGCGGCGTAGCACTTATACGCGGAGCAGCAAAAAACTTTGAAAGAGTCACAATTATATGCCATACCAGCCAGTACAAGGAAATCGAACAAGAACTAATCTCTTCAAACGGAGTAATTTCAAACAAAACAAGGCAAAACCTTGCAATTGAAGCATTTAGTTTGACTGCAGGCTATGACTCACTTATTTCTAACTATTTTTGGGAAAAATTTTCAGGCGGAGTGTTTGCAAAAAACTTTACACCAACTTTTGAAAAAGTAATTGATCTTCGATATGGCGAAAATTACCAGCAAAAAGCAGCACTCTATAAAGACCCAGTAAAGCCAGAGCCAAGCCTTGCATTTGGAAAAATACTGCAGGGAAAAGAAATGTCATTTAATAATTATTTAGACGCAGAAGCCGCAGTTGAATGCGTAAAAGAATTTTCAAACGCAGCCGCATGCATTGTAAAACACACTAACCCATGCGGAGCCGCAGAAGCAGACACAATTGAACAGGCTTTTTCTGATGCATTTGACACTGACCAAAAAAGTGCATTTGGCGGAGTAATAGCCTTAAACCGAAAATGTGATGAAAAAACAGCAAAAAAAATAACCAGTTTTTTTAACGAAGTGGTAGTTGCACCAGAGTTTGACAAAAAAGCACTGGAAATTTTGGCAGGAAAAAAAAACCTGCGATTGCTTGAAGTTGAGGGACTGGGAAAAGAAAAACAAACACAAGTCCTTGACTTTAAAAAAATTGTAGGAGGACTATTAGTCCAAGAAAGAAACATTTCTGTCCTATCAAAAAACCAGTTAAAGTTTGTCACAACAAAAAAGACAACAAGCGAAGAACTGGAAAGCCTGCTTTTTGCATGGAAAGTCTCAAAGCACGTGAAAAGCAATGCAATTGTACTTGCAAACGGAACAAAAGCAATTGGGATTTCCGGCGGACAAACATCAAGAATTGACGCAGTCAAAATGGCAATAGAAAAAGCAGGAACAAGAGCAAAAAACGCTTGCCTTGCAAGTGACGGCTTCTTTCCATTTGCAGACAACATTGAATTAGCAGCAAAAGCAAAAATAAGTTCAATTATCCAGCCTGGCGGAAGCGTAAAAGACCAAGAAGTAATTGCAGAGTGTGACAAAGAAAAAATTGCAATGGTCTTTACAGGAACAAGAAACTTTAAGCACTAATTTTACTTAAATAAAACAAACATTTAAATGTTTATTCTGTTTAAATATATTGGTGATTTTATGGGCACTATTACGGTCGGAGTAAATGATAAAACTGAAGAAAAATTTAGAAGGGCAGTAAAAAATACTATTGGAGAAGGAAAAGGAAAACTGGGACAGGCGTTAAATGAAGCAATGGAAAAATGGGCGCAAGAAGCTGAGCAAGAAGTTATAAGAAAAAGAGCACTTGAAAAACTTGAAAAAGGATTTAACATGGGTAAAACATTGTACAAACACAGGAATGAACTATATGAAAGATGAACTGCCAGCAGTTTTTTTGGACACGAATATTTTAATTTATGCATATGATTTGCTGGAAGGAAAAAAGCATTTAAAAGCAAAAAAAATTGTTTCAGAATGCTTTGAAGGAAAAAGTAAATATTTTATAAGTAACCAAATCATTGCTGAATTTATATTTGTCACTCGAAATAAAAAATCAAAACCACTTGATGAATCAAAATTAAATGAGATAATTTATGAGATAAATAAAATTGAAACGTGGAAAAAAATAAATTATACAAACAGAACAGTTGAAAAAGCACTTTTGGAAAACGGAAATCATTTTTGGGACAACCTTATCGCAGCTACAATGAAAGAAAATAATGTTTTTACAATTTACACTGAAAATACAAAAGACTTTGAAAAAATAGAAGGAATAAAAGCAATAAATCCACTATAAATCATTCAATCATTCTTTTTTCAGTAATTATTTTATTCATTTTAATGTCAGTCTCATAAGACGGGACTTCCTTCAAAACCTGCATTTCAAACGCAAGAGCAATTATTGGAATACCCTTTGAAAGCTTTGCCAAAAACTTATCATAATAACCCTTTCCAAAGCCAATCCGATTAAGTTTTTCATCAAAAGCAACACCTGGAGCAATAACCAAATTAATTTCGTCTATCTTCACTGGCTTTACAGGAAAAGGTTCTTGAATGCCAAACAAAACAGGCTTTAGCTTATCAAAGCCCAAAAACTCAGCAGCCTCCAAATCATTGTCCCCAAACATGACTGGCACAACAACTTTCTTGTTATACTTATAACACTCTTCAATGATTTCTTTTGTACTGACTTCATTGCCAAATGCAATGTACAAACAAACAGTTGAAGCTTGAATGAATTCAGTCTGCAAAAAAAGATTTTCTTGAATTAACTTGCTTTTTTCACGAACATCATGCAAAGACAAAGCATTTCTTCTTGCCAAAACAAGTTTTCGAATTGACTCCTTGTCCATTTTTAGTCCACTATAAAGCTTTTTTTCCAATGTCCTTTCTAAAATGCATTTTATCAAACTTAATCAACGAAACTGCATTATAAGCATTGTCAATTGACTCTTTTATTGTTTTCCCTCTGGCTGAGACCCCAAAAACCCTTCCGCCATTAGTCACAATTTTATTATTTTCAATTTTTGTGCCAGCATGAAAAACCATTAAGTCACTTGACTCTTTAACTTTCTCCAAACCAGAAATAATTTTTCCTTTTTCATAATTATCAGGATAACCGCCTGACGCCAAAACAACACACGTGCAGGGCTTTTCACTCCACTTAATTTTTTGTTTATCAAGCTTTTTTTCAAGACAAGAAAGCATAACCTCAACCAAATCACTTTCAAGGCGCATCAAAATAGCCTGCGCTTCCGGGTCACCAAATCGACAATTAAACTCAAGCACGCGAGGCTTGCCATTCAAAATCATTAAACCAGCATACAAAACACCAACGTATGGTGTTCCGCGCTTTTTCATTTCACGAAGCACTGGCAAAAAAACTAATTCCTTTAACTTACTTTCAAGTTCTTTAGCCACAACTGGCGCAGGGGAATAAGCTCCCATCCCGCCCGTATTGGGGCCTTTATCATTATCAAAAACTCGTTTGTGGTCTTGGGCTGAAGGCATTAATTGAACATTTTCTCCATCACAAAAAGCCAAAACAGAAGCTTCTTCACCTTCAAGCAACTCTTCAATCACAACAAAATCTGAGCCATTGCCAAAAATTCTGTCACGAAGCAATTGATTTACTGCACCAATTATTTCAGTCTGCGAATTACAAACAAACACACCCTTGCCTGCAGCCAAACCATCAGCCTTTACAACACCCTTGTGCAAAGTCTGAGCTAACTCTATTCCCTCATCAATATTTGCAACAACCTGATAAGATGCAGTTGGAACTTTAGAATCAATCATAATTTTTTTTGCAAAAGCCTTGCTAGACTCAAGCCTTGCTGCATCTTGAGTCGGACCAAAAATCTTTAAGCCCTTTTTTTGAAACTTATCCACTATGCCTAAAGACAAAGGAACTTCTGGGCCAACAATAGTCAAACCAATCTTTTCCTTCAAAGCAAAATCAAGGAGCTTGTCAATTTCTTCAACATTAATTGGAACACACTCTGCAAACTTTGCAATGCCGGGATTTCCTGGCGCACAAAAAACTTTTCCAGCTAAAGGCGACTGTGAAATCTTCCAAACTAAAGCATGCTCTCTTCCGCCAGAACCAATAACTAGAATATTTAGTTTTCCCACAAAAAATTAATAATGCAAAAAAATTAAATACTTGGGTTAATGTCTTTTCATTATGGCTAAACCACCGCTTAGACCAAAACATGATAATCGTTTACGCATTCAAAGAAAACGCAAAGCGGATAAATTAAGAGAAATTAGAGTGCAGATTGCAAGGAGGAGGTATGAAGTAGGTCTTGACCTTTTTAATAAAAGATTTAATAGACTTATAAAGGAAGCTCAAATCATTGATGATAAAGAACTTTATATAGGGTCTGAAATAGAGGCACTCAGACAAAATTTAGAAAATCAAAATAAAAGAGAGTTAATAGAATCGAATTGTTTGAATTTATTAGCTAAAATTAAAGATTTAAGGTCACGAAATAAAAGTGCCTATTTAGAAATTTTAAAAATGGAACGATTTTTAAATATCATGAGAAATACAAATGACCGAAGAATCGTTGAACAAGCAAAAAATTATTTAAGAGGACTTAACGAAATAAAAAAAGGATTTTTAGCTCAAACTAAACAAGCTAAGAGAAATGTTAAAGTGTTAAATGCCATCTTAAAATCAAAAGATTAGCTCTTGACTTCCATTTCGTAAGTCCTGCCTTTTTTGCCGGAAAAATGATTATTTTTTGCTACTTGGTAAAGCTTTTCGCCCCAAGGAGTAGGATAAATTCCAGTTATGCACGCTGTGCACAAACTCTTTTCCTTGTCATCAAGATTAATGCCGCTAATCAAGCCATCAATTCACTGGTAAT
>CAYIJY010000032.1:7761-8880 GCA_964363785.1 uncultured archaeon | reverse complement strand
TCCTGCATCTGCCAAGGCGCAAGAAGCAGCTGTCAAAGCAGCAACCCTTGTGCCGGCATTAGAGTCAATTACTTCGACTTCAACGTCAATGCATGTTCCTGGAAATTTTTCCAAAAAAACTGCGCGTGACAAAGCCTCTGCAGAAACCTTTGAGATTTCAATTTCCCTTCTTCCTGGCTTTGGGTTTTTTCTTTCAGGAACACTAAAACTTGCCATCCTGTAATTATACCTTAACACTGCCTTGTAAGGATTAGAAATGTGCTTAGGAAGGCACTCTTTTGGACCGTACACAGCAGCAAAAACCTTGTTCTGTCCCCATTCAACAAAAGCAGAGCCATTAGCTTCAGGAATAACTCCAACTTCAATGTTAATCTTCCTTAATTCATCCATTTTTCTTCCATCAAGCCTAACGCCCTTGGAATTCACGTACTCAACATGTCCACTTTTTTTCATTCAAAAACCACCTTTTAAACTCCATTAGGGACTTTCAAAAAGTCCGCTACCTTGTTAGTCAAATTTTCTGTATGAGCCTGACTTTGAATCAAGTCAAGGGCCTTTTCAAGCAACTTAGTGTTGCCGCCTTTAACCCAAACCAAGCCATTTCTTCCAACAACCAAATTACAGCCTGTTCCCTTCTTCAAAACCTCAAGCATGGAACCATCTTTACCAATTATTCTTGGAACCTTAACAGGACTTACATTCATTAAGTCCCCGCCAAAAAGAGTCCGCACCATGCCAATCTCAAGCTCTTTAATTTCATTTACACGCATAACCTTTGCAGAAATAACTGAAGTTGGCCGCAGTGGATCCCTAAGCATTTTCTTTGAAATATAAGAGGTGTAAAAAGACTGCAAGTTAACAGTGTAACCGGAAATCTTTTCCTCCATTACAACACCAACAACAACATCATTCACTTCAGGCTCGTACTTTCCTTCAAGCGGAATTACCGACACTGAAACATCTGATTCACTTACAAAACCAACGGAATCAGAATAAATTTTTCCATCACGCAAATAAACATGCTTGCCAATTCTTTTCCTCTGCTCAGTTACAAGCTCACCTGGAACAACAATTTTTCTAGCCAACTTACATTCCTCCAAAATAATTATTTATCCTCTA
>CAYIJY010000032.1:0-7661 GCA_964363785.1 uncultured archaeon | reverse complement strand
AACTTTGACTCAAAATCACCATGCGTCAAATGATTCAATTCATTAAACAAATCCTGCTTGACTCCGGCTGGAATCTCAACAACACCAACCAAACTGCCGTCATTTTGCCATTCTTCCTTAATCACATTATATTTATGCAAAATAGAACTTGCACGCCCGGAAAAGGCAGCAGAAATCCTAACTGCAATCTTTAATTTATCCATTGAAAGCGGAAGAATTTTTTTTAATTCCTTAATCGCCATTTCAACCTGTTGATTGAAATTTTTATTCAAGTCAACAGAAAACTTTGCCTCTTCCAACGCAAGCTCAATACGCTTTGGCGGATGAGGCGCATTCAACTGCGGATTAACCGCATTCCTTGAAATAAAATTAATAATCTCATTTCGCCTCTTTTCAACCATTTCGCGGCGCTGAACAGTTGTTAACTGAACATCGCCATCAAGAACAATTTTTTTAACAATCTCGTTAAACGACATGCTGCCAAAAACTTTTTTCACAGATGCAGAATTCTTCTCATCACCCTTTCTTGCATCATTAAACACTTGTGTTGCAGCAACCAAGTCATCAAAATTAATTTGTTTGCCGTGCTTTAAATCCATTGCAATATAAGGATCAACTAAAAGTTCAAACTTGTCGCCTGAAAACTCAAGGCGAGCAATAACTGCATCCTCTAATTTAACCATTCAAAATATCTCCAAACAAAAACAAAAAAATTTATTTTAAGGCGTTTAACAAAACCTTTAATTTCTCATTAGGGATCTTTGTAAACTTTCTTTTAGAATCAATATATGCAAACTCAAGTCTTTTGTAATCCATTTTTTCTTTTTCATCCAAAGAAAGAGAAATTGCCTTTAAAAGCATTGAAACTCCTTCATCAAAACTTAATTTATCCTTGTACTCCTTTTCAAAATAATCCATTGCCTTATTTCGGTTCTTTCCAATTGCAATTGCCTGATACTCGGCTAATGCTCCACTTGGCTCAGTTTCAAACAACCTCAAACCAGTCTTATCAACACCGCCAATAATAAAAGAAACTCCAAAAGGCCTCATTCCAGCATACTGAGTAAAAGCCTGGTGAATATTACTTAATTCTTTAACAAGCATTTCAACGTTAATTGGTTCCTCATAATACATCATGTTTTCCTGGGACTTTTGCCTTGCTACCTGCACTAATCTTCGTGCATCGCCAACCAAGCCTGCGGAAACAGCTGCAATATGGTCATCAAGTTTAAACAATTTTTCAATACTTTCAGGCAAAACAAGCTTGCTTGCAATGTGCTTATCAGTGCCAAAAACAACTCCGTCACCGTACTTTAAGGCAACGCCAATAGTTCCTTGGCTTACAATCTTTGAAGCATACTCAACCTGATATAGCCTGCCGTCAGGACTAAACATGGTTGCAGTTCTGTCATAACCAGAAGTTTGAGGAGAGCTTGGAAACATTCAAAAAACGACCTTTTAAATTAAACTTTTTTAGTCTTAACAATTAAAACTAAACATAGTAAACTATATAAATCGAACTATTGGACTGATTTTTTTAGATTTTTCTTTGGCGAAATCTTTCCTTTTAGCTTTTTTATGGACCCACTAACAAGCACAACACGTGACTCAACAGGAAAAGAACCGACTCTTTTTACCAAAGAAATAGACGCCTTTACTTGGTCGACAGACAAATGCCTGCAGCGAATAACTCCATAACCAGTTTTTGAATCAAATAAAACAAACTTAAGCATTTTTTCTTCAAAAGAAGAACCAAACTGATTCTCAAAAAACTTTAAAAAAAAACTTTTTACACCAAAGAAACTAAGTGGCTCACTTGACTTTAATTGAAACAAAACATACCGTTTTTTTGGACGTTTAGAAGCCTTAATACGCGGAGTGACAATTTTTTTCATTTTAATCCCCTTAAAGAAGAATCAACTTTTGCTAACTTTAACAACTCGTTTTCAAGTTCAAACAACGGTTTTTCGCACAACAAAATTTTTTGCAAAATATCCTTAGAGCGAGAACCATACCTTTCTCGAATATACTCAAAACGCTCTTGCAAACTAACAACCTGATTACCATTCACGCGCTTGTCAGCATAATAAACAATCTTGTGCTCAAGCGATGGAAAAACACCATCCAAAATAAAATTCATATTATGTGTAATGCAAAACTCTGCCACTTGAGGAAAACCTTTTTCACTCAAAAATTTTTTACCAACCTGACCATGATTGCCGGACTCAAAAGTCAAGTGCTTGTCAATATCGTGCAGCAAAGAACCACAATCAACCAAATCAACATCCACTTTGTTTCCGTTTGACTTGATTTTTTTTGCCAAAAAAACAGCAACCTTATTCACCTGCAAAGAATGCTCAAAAATATTATCAAGCATTTTTACTTCTTTCAAAAAACCAAGACACTGGCTATGAGCAGGCAACATTCAAAATCACTAAATATTAAAGCCAGAAAAAATAGTTAAAAGACTTAGTTTTATAATAGGAAAAATCAATATTTTTGAAGATGAAACGCATTCAGATTGCACAAAGAAAAAAAGAATTAGCAAAAAGACTTATTTCTCGCAGAAAATGGAACGACATAAGAATTTCCACTAAATTAAAACTAAGTAGGCAGTTTATAACCGACCTGAGACTTGAAATGAAAATCCCCCCAGTAAGAAAAAAAGTTTCAGACAGAAAAAGCCAAAAAGTAATTCAAGACATTTTGGAAAGAAAACTCACAGGAAAACAAATAGCCGAAAAACACGGTGCAAGTTTACGTTTTGTAGTTCAATTAAAAACAGAATTAAGAAAACTAACAGAAAAATAATTATTTTGCTTTTCTATCGTGAGCTCTTTGACTTGGCCTTACTTTTTCTACACCCTTGCCTTTCTTGTGCAGGCCTCTTGCCTTTTTCTGCCTTGAAGTCAAGCCCCTTTCAGCACGGCCTTTTTGTTTATTTGAAATAATCCAGTTAATGTCGCGATCAGACTTAATCTCAGGCTGAGCAATGTCAACCATAATAACTTCAAAGTACTTAGAGACACCATCTTCTCCAACAAAATAAGAATTCAAGACTTCACAATTAGGGTACTTTTTACCGGCTTTCTTTTCTGCCATCCCCTGAATTGGAATCCTTCTGGTTAACTTATTTACACCCATTCTTTTTGGCCTGCGGCCTCTTGATGGCCTTCTATGCAAACCAGAACCTTTTCTAACCCTAACTCTAACAACAACAAAACCATTCTTTGCCTTATAACCAAGTTCTCTTGCTCGCGGCAAATTAAGTGGCTTTTCAACCCTGACAACCGTGTCTTTTTCCTGCCTAAAAGAAATCAATCTGTCCCTGTAAAGCTTCGCGTAATCATAATTTGGGTCTTTTTTCTCGCCCGCATACTCTTTTTGGAAAGAGTCCTTTACATACTGTCCATAAGTCGTCATAAAAAATCAAAAAAATCGAGTTTTATATACTAAAAACCCCTGCAAAACAATTTAAAGGCTATCCCTGAACCGCTCGCTCGGTTCACGCGCGAGTTCTACCTGCGGTAGAACTTAATTTGATTAAGTTTGACTGAAAGTCAAACGCGTCGCGAACCCACGCAAGGGCTCTGCGGTAGAACTTAATCAATTGGGGATTTTTTCACTTTCTCCATTGCAATGCGAAGAACTTGCCTAAGAACAGCTTTTTGAGCAACAATACTGGCTTTGTTATTTCTACCCCAACCCAAAGTCTTTATTGCAGTCTCAATTGTAGAATCTGAAACAAGTTCTTTTTCAATAGACAAACTACTTTCTTTTTTGCCTGTATCTTCTGCAAGACGATAAAGACGAATGATTGCGTCATCCTCTTTCATTTTCTTTGGAAAACTGTTCCACAATTGAATTATTTCCTCGTCAGTTGCCACCTTTTTCTACCTCAAAAAAAATTAACTTTTTCTTGATTTTTTGTGATCTCTAAAAGCGCCAAACCTTTGCTTTATCTCTAACTCTCTACTTGCTCTGCCTTCTTTTGCTGACTTGTGACCCAAAACAAAACACCTCAGAAAAAGAATAGACAACCAATTAAAAAATACTTTTTGTGCAAAATCATTTGTTTATGCCTAATTGCGATAAATGTGAAAAAGAACAAAAAGTAGTGCTAGCTTACGGGCCACACAAATATTGTGAAGAGCACTTTACGGATTTTTTTGAAAAAAGAGCAGGACGATTAATCCGAGAACACAAACTTTTAAAACAGGGCGAAAAAATTGCAGTCGGCGTAAGCGGAGGAAAAGACTCAGCAACAACACTTTACATTTTGCACAAATTTTATTCAAAAACAAACGAACTGGAAGCAGTAATGATTGACGAAGGAATACCGGGTTACAGGGACAAGTCAATTGAAGAGGGAATAAAACTCTGCAATCAATTAGACGTGCCTTACACTATTGCATATTACAAAAAAGAAGTCGGGCACTCAATGATGGAAGTCAAAGAAAAAATTGACCACAACCAAAAACTTGGAAGCACATGCGGATTCTGCGGAGTATTCAGAAAATTCCTGCTAAACAAGCTTGCAATGCAAGTCAACGCAGACAAGTTAGCCACAGGTCACAATCTGGATGACGAAGTCCAAAGCATATGCATGAATTTTTTTGGCGCAGACCTTTTACGCATGAAAACACTCGGGCCAATAGTACAAGAGCATTCTGAAGACGGACTTGTTCCGCGAATAAAGCCGTTAGCAGAAACACCAGAAAACGAAGTCATTGCTTATACTGCCTACAAACAAATCCCGCATTACTCTGACGAATGCTGCCCTTATTCTTACATGGCTAAAAGAAATTATTTTCGCGAAATGCTAAACAAAATGGAAAACGATTTACCAGGAACAAAATACTCCATACTCTCTACATTCAAACAATTAAAGCCATTACTTGAACAAAAAAAACACGAACAACAAATCAGGAAATGCACACAATGCGGCAACCCTTCTTCACAAACATTCTGCATGGTCTGCCAAAAACAAAACCAATTGCTTGAACAAAAACTAGAATTTAGCAACCAGGACAAACAAGAAAAAAACAGAAAACTATCCTGTGTAATTACAAAACACCAAAACGCTTTGCCAATATTTACTAAATGAGTTTTATTTCTTGCACTATAGACTTTTTACAATAAGCTTTTATTTTGTTATACGTGTATAATTATTTAGTGGTTTTATGATAAAAATGCAAGCAGTCTTAAAAAAATGGGGAAATTCAATGGGCTTACGCCTTTCCAAAAAAGACGCAGAAAAAGAAAAACTTAAGGAAGGAGAAGAAGTAGAATTGATGATTATCAAAAAAACTAATCCTCTTCAAAAAACATTTGGCATAGCCAAATTCTCACGGCCTACACACATAATTCTAAAAGAAGTTGACAAAGAGGCATGGGATGAGTGAGAAGATTTACTTTTTTGACACTTATGCCTTTTTTGAAATAATTGCAGGAAACAGTTCTTACGAAAAATTTACCACAGTAAATGCAATTACAACTATTTTCAATCTAGCCGAACTAAATTTTGCACTTAAACGAGAAGGAAAAAACTTTGCAGACAAACTATGCAAAGAATACGAGCAAATGCTTGTAGAAGTTACACTTGAGGATGTTATCACAGCAATGGACTTGCGAATAAAAAACAGGAAATTATCCATCCCTGATGCAATAGGTTATACTGTCGCCAAAAGAAATGGAGCAATTTTTCTAACTGGAGACAAAGAGTTCAAAGAAATGACAAATGTTGAATTTGTTAAATGAAAGCTTAATGTAAATATTTCAAGCTACTTTGGAAAAATGCATTAGACTAAAAAATCCAAAAAAAGAAAAATTGGGCCCGGAGAGAATCGAACTCTCGATCTCTACCATGTCAAGGTAACGTCATAAATGGGTTCCAAAACAAACTATTTTATTTGCTATAAAGAACTAACCACTAGACCACGGGCCCAAAAAAAAGTCTAGGCTAAGGAATTGATTAATTGGAAAAATATTTAACCCTTAGCAAAGGGCAAAAAAAAATCAAACTAACTCCAAAAAGACTTCATCCTCGTCCTTGTTAATCGTGTACTTAGACCTGCACTTAGGGCAATCAACCGATTCTTCCTTGTTGCCAAAAAAAATGCCAAATCCGCATTTCAAACATTTTAACCTAGTCTCTACCCTGTACGTCATGAACAATAAATACTTAATAGCTTTTTAAAACAGACTGATTCAAAAAAAGCGAGATTTTTTTGCAGGAGGAGCCTGCACTGCCGCAGTAGCAGACTGTTCCTTAAAATTCTCCATTTTTTCAGATAAACTTCTCTCAAGCAATTCAAGCTCTCTGACCTTTTCATCAACCAACTCTACTTTCTTATCAATCAATGAACCCCATTTTTCAACCAACCCAGATAACTCGTTTTTTGCAGCCTCAAAAGACTCAACACTCTTTGTAATAGTTGAAACAAACTGCTTACGATAAGCATTCAACTCCTCAATAGTAGACTTGACTGTTTCAACATCAATGTCTTTTTTTAACAAAGCCAACTCATCCAATTCTTTTTGCGCACTTGCCTTCAAAACATTGACAGACCTTTCAAGTGACCTTTCTTTTTCAGCAAAAACACCCTGAATACTCTGAAAACTTGAACCAACTTTAACATCAACCATTTTCTCAAGCTCAGCCATCTTGCTCAAGGAAAGCTTGTCAATTTTGTTCTTTGCATCATTAAGCAAGCCCTCAACAATCTCAGTCTCCAAATTAAGGCTGCGATTAATCCTGTCATTTAACTCATTACGCTTTGCTTCAGCCTGCCTCAAAAAATCCTCAACCCCTTTTTTGGTTTTTGAAAGCTCAGACTCAAACTGCCCAACCAAAAGAGTCTTTGTCTTAACCAATTCAGAAGACCGCTGATCCATTGTTTCAAGCAAAGACTCGTTAAACTTTTTTGAAGACTCAAGACGCTTCAAATAATCCTCGCTTAATGAATTCAAATTTTTTAATTCTTTTATTTTAGTGTCAACAGTCTGCTCAAACACTTTTGCTTTTTGATCAAGAGACAAATTAGCCTTTTCAATCATTAACACACGCTGGCTATCCATGACACTTGAAAGTTTTTTTGATTCCTTTTCAAACGCAGCCTCAGCTTTTTTTTCAAGCGAAGAATCAACTTCTTCTTTGAGTTTTTTCATTTCAACAAGCTTAGTGTCAACAACAGCCAAAATACCTTTTTCCCACATGTCAAGTAAACGCTGTTCACGATCACTCAAACCACCAGTAGAACTTGGTTGAACCTCAATCTGCTCATTTAAAGCCCTTTCAAAACCCATGTTCTTTAAATGAGAAATAGCACTCTTTCCAACATCCTCAAAATCCTCTTCAGGCTCTTCCTCAACTTCTTGCGGTTCTTCTTCAACCATTTCTTCTGGTTCTTCTTTTACTTCCTGTTTGGGTCTTTTTGGCTCTTCATTTTTTTCCAAACCAGTCTTTACGCTGCGAAGAATACTTTTTGTCTCACGCTCAGAAACACCCGCCTCAAGCAAGTTCTGAACAATTTCCTTATCAGACATGCCAAGGCCAATCAACTTGGCCACAGTCTCCTTCAATACACTCTCTCGGTCCACCCCAAAAATCACTTGCCGAAAATAAGTGTGTTAAACTCTATAAAAAAGTTGCTGAAACC
>CAYIJY010000031.1:7691-9366 GCA_964363785.1 uncultured archaeon | reverse complement strand
ACAGGAAACAAACAAAAACCTGATCCAAGAATTAAAAAAAATGCAAAGAGTAATACAGCCTGACCTAAAAATCTTTATAGCAGAAGCACTCAGCGGGCAGGCACTTTTGACCCAAGCAAAAGAATTTGACAAAGAAATAGGAATAGATGCATTCATATTGACTAAACTGGATGCTGACCCCAAGGGCGGAAGCATAATTTCCCTTATCTACAACCTAAAAAAACCAGTATTATTCATTGGGACCGGGCAAGAATACAGTGACCTAGAGGAATTTGACGCAAAAAAAATAGTTGAAAAAATAGTGTAAAAATTATTGCACCGGAAATGCACTTGCACAAGTAATAAAAAAACTAGCGTAAAAACAAATTATAATATAATAATTATATTATTAGTTGGGAGGAATTTAATTTGCAGATAAAGGATTTGAAAGCACAAAATGGTTTTGATGAATTAGTCGGAGAAATAGTCTCTGTAAGTGAGCCAAGGGAATTCGCAAGCCAAAGAGGCTCAGGCAAAGTAGCAAACGCAGCCTTAAAGGACAAAACAGGCGAAATCAAGCTCAGTCTTTGGAATGAACAAATAGACCAAGTAAAAGAAGGCGACAAAGTAAAACTTGAAAATGGCTGGTGCTCAGAATGGCAAGGCCAAAAGCAAGTAAGCACAGGCAAACTAGGAAAACTAACAGTACTTGGTTAAAACAAAGAAATTAAACTAGTTACAGCTTAAGTTTTCCATGAATAGACGCTTTGTTCGCATGCCTAGTTTTCTAGCCAAAAGAATAGAACCCGGAAAACTAGAACACAAAAACGCAGTAGAGTTAATGAAGCTGCTTGGGCAAGGAAAACTCACTGCGCAAGAAGTAAGGTTTTATGTTGAAGAATCAGGATTGCATCCACGCATGATTAATTCACACATTAGAAGCCTAAAAAGCGGAGAAATGACTCCATTTCAAATGATTCAAAGCGCGGTAAGGGCATTTGAAAGCAGAATTCCAAATAAGTTAGTTAAACATGCAAGAGATGCCCCTATTGGAAAATTTTATCAAAGAATCTATTTAGATTTGTTAAGAAATGGTTATAGGCCGCCGTATAATTTTATCTGGAATAATGCGTTATTAAGAGTCGAAAGAAAAAATTCCCAAGGAAATTTTATTTACCCAGACATATTTAGAAAACGATTTACCCGCGGTTACTGGAAATACCACAAAGGCATCCACAATAGCTTTAAAATTAGAAGAAAAATAAAGCTTGAAAAAGAATTAGGGCATCAAACAGCAGCGCTAGAAGAAGATTTGAGGGTTCTTGAAAAAAAAATAATAAGGGGCAGAAGAATACTTGCAAGAATGCTTAGGCAAATGTAGCTCAAAAACCACTTAATTTGGGTAAATGATACCTTTAAATAAGACTTAAGGGGCAATTATATAGGATTGGATCAATAATTAACTATTTCTTTTATTGAAAGAAAAAGATGCTTATTGGTCTTTACCGTGAATTTGATTTGGAGGTCATGATTTAAATGCAATTTAAAGGAAATAACAATAATATGAATAAAAGATTTCAAAAGCCAATTCCAGTAAAGGAAGGGGAAACTTACGAAGTTACAATTGAAAATATTGGAGAAAAAGGAGACGGAATAGCAAAAATAGAAGGCTACGTCATTGTAATCCCTAATACAA
>CAYIJY010000031.1:4765-7681 GCA_964363785.1 uncultured archaeon | reverse complement strand
AAATGCAGTAAGGGGAAAATTCTCATTTGGCTAAGTCATTGAAAGACTTGGTTAAGGAGAACAAAAAGAAGAAGACTCCGACATGGAAGATGACGACGAAGATGACTCAGAAGAAGAAATGGAAGAAGAGTCTGACGAAGAAGAAATGACATCTGAAGGCGAAGAAGAGGAAGAAGTGCCAAAAGATGAAGAAATGACTGAAGAAGAAGAGTAAAGTTTGAGGTGAAGTAAAAATGAGTGAAGAAACAGTTTTGTTGCCTGCATCAGAAGCACTTAGGCTAAAATTGTTAAAAGAAGAATTTAAACTCAGAAAAAAACAACCAACTGCTTGGACTAAAACAAAGTTCAGAAAATACGCAAATTTTAGAACAAAGAAAAGAACAGAAGAAGAAAAAGCAGCAATGATTGCAGCAGCACAAGCAAGTGCTCCATTAACAGTATAAATTCTTCAAAATAAAATTGGTCTTTGAGCAAATTTGCTCACTGCACCCCTAATTTCTTTTTTTTAAAAACCTACTTGTATACCTTATTTTTAATTCTTTTTTAGGCAAAATCTTTTAGTTATGTCTTTAGGCGAACAACTAAGAAAGGCAATGGAGCGCTTTAGGAACGCAAGCGCACTAGACAAAGAAACAGTAAAAGAATCAGTCAAAGACATACAAAGAGCACTGATTAGCGCAGACGTGGAAATAGAGACAGTCTTAGCCTTAAGCAAAAAAATCGAAGACGAATCATTCGCAGACCTCCCTGAAGGAATAAACAGAAGAGAGCACGTAATCAACACAACTTACAATGTGCTTACAGAAATGCTTGGCGGCACACCACAAATTCCACAAAAACCAAAACGTTTACTTTTACTTGGATTATTTGGTAGCGGAAAAACAACAACCACAACTAAACTTGCAAGATATTACGCAAAGCGCGGCCAAAAAGTTGGAGTCATTGCAGCAGACACTTACAGAGCAGCTGCATTTGACCAATTAAAACAATTAAGTGAAAGAGCAAACATAGCTTTTTTTGGCAATGAAAAAGAAAAAAACCCAGCAAAAATAATCAGACAAGGACTAGTGCAATTCAAGGATTATGACTTGATTATTTGTGACTCAGCAGGAAGAAGCGCACTAGACTCAGAACTAGTCAAAGAACTAAAAGAAATTAACCAAGAATTCAAACCAGACGAAAAATGGTTAGTGATTAGCGCAGACTTAGGGCAAGTTGCAAAAAAACAAGCAAATGCATTTCACGACACAGTGCAAATTAATGGAATCATAATAACAAAGACGGATGGCTCTGGAAAAGGAGGCGGCGCGCTGGTAGCATGCCACGCCACAAAAGCACCGGTATACTTTTTAGGAACCGGAGAAAAAATTGACGATTTTGAAGAATTTGACGCAAAAAGATATTTAAGCAAAATAATGGGTTATGGAGACCTGCAAGGCCTGCTTGAAAAAGTAAAACAAGCACAGGAAGAAGAAGGCTTTGATGAAGACATGCTAAGTGATGAATTCACTTTAGACACTTTTTATTCACAATTAAAAGCCGCACGAAAAATGGGGCCATTAAACAAAGTGCTTGACATGGCAGGACTTGGAGCACAAATACCAAAAGAAGCCATGGAAATAGGCCAAGAAAAATTGGATTCATTTAAAATAATCATTGACTCTATGACAAAACAGGAAAGAAAAAAACCAGACCTCTTAAACAAAAACAGAATAAACAGAATAGCAAAAGGAAGCGGAAAAACAGAACAGGATGTAAGAGAATTAATAAAAAATTTTAAGAACATGGAAAAAATGTTCAAGCAATTCAAAAACATTAACGAAGAAAAAATACAAAAAGGCGGCCTGCAAGGATTACTAAAAAAATTTGGACCGGCAAAGAAAAAAAAGTTTAAACTCAGGTGAAAAAAAATTGTTTGATATTCTTTTGATAAGAGAAATAATTGCAGTAATTGGAACAGGAATTTCTTCTTACACTGACATAAAAAAAGGCTTGATTTATGACTGGACTACTTACCCAATGATTGCAATAGGTGCACTCTTGAACATTTATGAAAGCCAATTAACTGCATTTTTGCTCGCCGCAATAGTTTTTGCAGCAGGATATTTTCTTTATTATACTGGAAAAATTGGCGGAGGAGACGTAAAACTTTACACTGCACTTGCAATGCTTTTGCCCCAGATAAATGGCGAATTAGCAATACTAAACATACTGATTTTTTCAGGATTAACTGCACTTGTTTTTGTTTCAGTTTACTACACACTAAAATACTTCAAAAAAACAACCCTAAAAGAAGCCCTAAAAGAAAACAAAGGCGGAGTACAAAAAGCCACTTTGTTTGGAATAATTATAATGTTTTATTTTTACTTTTTAGTGGCAAACAATTTTGTCTCACTAAAATATGCACTTGTATTTGGAACACCAATGATAATGGCACTAGTGTTTGTTGCATTTGAAAAAGGAATAAGAGAAAAAATATTTTTAGAAAAAATAACGCTTGACAAACTCGAAGAAGACGAATTAATTGCAATTGAGTTTGTTGACAAGCAAATAATAGAAAAACTGCAATTAGGCTTCAAAGGAGTCTTAGATCAAAACTCAATCAACAAACTAAAAGAACTTGGAGTAAAAGAAGTGCCGGTTTACAGAAACCTCCCAAAGTTTGCCCCGTTTATTTTCATCGGCTTGATTGCAAGCATTCTTGCCCCAAGCTTTTTCTCATTTCTAGGGTGACTTATTGGAAAACAACCGCTTCATGCAAATGGCTTTAAATGAAGCCAAAAAAGGAACAGGAAAAACCCTGCCAAATCCACTTGTTGGCGCAGTAATTGTCAAAAACGGCAAAGTCATTTCAAAAGGCCATCATAAATATTTTGGCGGAAAACATGCAGAAGTAAACGCAATAGAAAAAGCAGG
>CAYIJY010000031.1:0-4665 GCA_964363785.1 uncultured archaeon | reverse complement strand
ATCATAAATATTTTGGCGGAAAACATGCAGAAGTAAACGCAATAGAAAAAGCAGGAAAAAAAGCAATTGGCGCAACCCTGTTTGTTACACTTGAACCTTGCACGCACTTTGGAAAACAACCACCATGCGCACCTGCCGTACTCAAAGCAGGAATAAAAGAAATTTTTATTGCAAGCCTTGATCCAAACCAAAAAGGAAAGGGAATTGCCTATTTAAAAAAAAACAAAATAAAAGTAATCACAGGCTTAATGGAAAAAGAGGCTTTAGAACTAAACAAAGAATTCTTTAAATTTTTAAAAACAGGATTGCCATTTGTCACAATAAAAACAGCCGTAAGCCTTGATGGAAAAATTACGTTTGGAAATGAAAAAAGAAAACAAATTGCTTCAGACAAAAGCCTAGAAAAAGTTTATCTCTTAAGAAAACAATTCCAAGGAATAATGGCTGGAAAAAACACTGTACTAAAAGACAACCCGAATTTGACTTCAAGAGAAAAAATAACACCGACAAGAATAATCCTTTGCTCTGATGCAAAACTTTTGGACAAACTAAATATTTTTTCCAAAGAAGCAAAAACAATAATTGTTTGCACAAAAAAAGCAAAAGAAAAGGATGTTCAAAAACTACTTAACAAAGGAGTTGGGGTGCTTGTTTGCAAAGAAAAAAAAGGTTACATAGACTTGCAGAATCTATTAAGTGAATTAGGAAAAGCAAACATTGCAAGCATACTAGTTGAAGCAGGACAAGAAGTATTCACTTCATTTGTAAAAGAAAACTTGTTTGACGAAATTATCCTAATAATTGCCCCAAAAGTAATTGGCGAAGGCAAGTTTTTTATCAAAGACGAAAAACTAATCAACAACCTAAAAATAAAAAAAACAGAGCACGTTAACGGCGATTTATGGGTTTATTTGGAAAAGTAAAATACCAAAACTCAAATTAAATTTGAGAATTAAAAAAATCAGCCCCGTCAACTGACACAAAAAACAAATTATTTTTTTCTTTAATTTCAAACTTTACTGGCAAGAACTGTTCAACAACATGAATGCTTTCTTTTAAGTGATGAGAAATTAATCTGACAGAAAAAACACTTTTTCCTTTTGCCAAAGCCATGAAAGGAATTAATTGATCAGAAGTAAAAACATCAACACATGCGTTGGAATTTACTTCAAGCAAAAAATCATTAACTGCATTAACTGCAACTTTTTCTGCAGGCAACCCTTTTCTTCCAAGTGCGCTTCTAGAAATAACTGAGTTTTTTGTAAAACCAAAAACTTCAATACCGCAACCAACACTTTCTTTTGAAGCAGAAACATCAAACACTATTTCACAATCCAAATTGTTTTCCTCAAGCTTTTTTTTTGCAGTCAACCCCATTGTCTTTGTTACCTCAACAGGCAAGCCACTTGAATGACAAAAAATCTTTACATTATCAACTGGTTTTTTTACAGACAAATTTATTCCTTCAAACTTTTCAAGAGGTTTTGAAGAAAAAATAGCAAGCCCGCCACCTTTAGGGTAATAACCTCGGTTCACTATTTTTAAATCAAAATTAGCATGCATTTTTCGCAAAATAGGAAAAAATTCATGAACAAAAAAATTAATTGGCGGAGCAAACGGAACATCAGTACCCCCTGAAATCTTTAACCTCGTTTGTTTTTTCATTGAAGGCAAAAGGAGACTTTGAAGAACAAGACAAATGCTTCCAGCAGAGCCGACATTTAAACTAAATTCCCCGCCCGAAAATTCATTGGGCTTAAAAGCTATGTCTTTAGAGCCTATCTTGGCACCAAAAACACGGGCATTACAGGCAACACGCAAAAAATCAAGCCCAGTCAAATGCTGTTTGCCAAGCCCTGCTGTTTCACGGTGCCCTCGAATGTTTGTAACCTTAATCTCTTTTTGAAGAAGAGCACTTAAACCAATGGAATTCCTAAAAACTTGGCCCCCAAAAAAAGAATCAACCTTAACCATAAAAAAAACCTAAAAAAACTTAAAGGAAAATAGTTTTATAAATCGGGTTTTACAGCCTATTTACATGAAAGCACTCGTTACAGGAAGCAATGGCTTTATTGGAAAAAAACTGGTTTATCTCCTTAAAGTAAAAGGGTTTTTTGTAAAAGAATTTGACTCTGCAAACAACAAAAGCGTGCTAAACCAAAGCCAGTTAGAACAAGAACTAAAAGGAACAGACATTGTATTTCACTTGGCGGCAATTTTAGATGAAGATGACCCGCAATTATTTGAAGTGAATGTACATGGCACAAAAAACATTTTAGAAGCATCCTCAAAAGCACACGTAAAACAATTTGTTTTTTTAAGCTCAGTCGGAGTAATGGGCGATGTACAAGAAATTGCCGATGAAAACACACCACTAAACCCAAAAACAAGATACGAGCAAAGCAAAGCACAGGCAGAGCAAGCGGTGCTTTCTTACCAAGAAGTACTGCCAATCACAATTATCCGCTCAGCACTGGTGCTTGGAGCAAACAAATACTGGAAAAAAATAATCGAAATGATTACAGAAAACAAGCCATTGATTGGCGACGGCGAAAACAAATGGCAAATAGTTTATTCAGGAGATTTAGTTGACGCACTGATTTTTCTTGCAGGAAAAGACGAAGCACTGGGCGAGACATTTATTGTTGCAGAAAAAGAACCAAAAAAATTAATTGAAATAGTTGAGTTTATAAGAAAAGAAAAAAAAGTTGAAGGCGAACTAAAAAAAATGCCGGTTTGGCTTGCAAAAATAAGTGCAACAATATATTCATTTGTTTCAAAAATAACTGGAAAAAAAACATTCTTTACAGGAGAAATAATTGACAGGCTAACCCGCGAAAGAATTTACTCAACAAAAAAAATTGAAAGCTTAGGCTGGCAAGCAAAAATAGACACGTTTAGCGCACTGGAAAAAACAATGGAAGAAATAAAGTAAAAAAAATACAATTAGTTTATTGTGTCCCTTTTTGCGCTAAAAATTGTTTAATCTCTGCAAAACTTTTTCCTTGCCTTGCAAGTTCAACAGCCTGATTAAGTTTTTCTGTTGAAAGTTTTTTGAATGGGCGAATAATCCCGCCAGACATTTTTATAACTAAACCCATTGGCTTGCCTGTCATTTGAGAAATTACTTTATTTGGCACACCAAATCTAGCATATGCTTGAATTTGAGTTAAGACATCTTGCGGAACAGGCGCTGCCCTGCCAAAAGCCTGACGCCCAGTCTTATTAACTACGACGCGTTTATGGACAGAAAAAAGAAGAATCGAAAATGCACCTACAATTTTCTTAGTTACATCTACTTTCCTTGTGATTTCATCAATTGGAGTTTTAGCCACAAGCATATTAACTATAAGCTCAGCTTTAACACTAGATAATTTTCTCGGTTTAATTATTTTTTTAATAGCCATAAATGCAGAATATTTCACAGGATCAGACCGCCTTGAGATTCTCATTACAGACATTTTTTTTGGCAGCAAATGCTTTTGATTTCCAATGCCAAAAACAAAAGCAGCATTATGTGGACCGATTGCCTTAGACAATTCAATGGCCGCTTGATTTATGGGCTTCGTACTTTTTCTAAAAGACCGCATAAAAAAAACTGATTAACTAAATAATTATTAATCAACCTTTACCAAAACTTTTTTTCCAACAACAGGCAATAAGCGTTTTATCTCAACTGTACAGTTTTCTTTTACCTTAAACTGGTCAGCAGAATCAAGAGGAATTACACCATCAACTTCATACACATACATGTCTTTTTTACCGTCAATGGAATCAACGTAATAACCTTTTTCAGTTTTTTTAAACGAAACCCCTTCAAGCTTTTTGAGAGCCTCAAGCATAGAAGAACCTTTTTTTACGTGCAGGACAAGAGGCTTTTCAAACAAACCCCAAACGCCCTTTAAGTTTTCAAGCGCATCCTTTTTGATTTTCAGCACATGTGTATTGCCAATCCGCTGCCTTTCAATTAACCCAACTTCCTCAAGAATAAGCGCATGCTTTAGCGTAACAGGCACAGAAATATTCAGTTCTTTTGCCAAGCCGGAAATATGAAACTCGCGATTAAGCAAAAACTTTAGCATACTGCGGCGGTTTTCATTTCCAAGAGCCCTAAACAAATCCATAATTCAACCACTATAACCCAAATCATGTTAGCCAAACGGATAACGACCATTATTGTAATTGTGAACTATTTAAGAACAAAACAATTTAATTACCTTTACCCAAAACGAGGTGAAAAAAAATATGAAAAAAATTCTTTTAACATTATTTTTAATTGCGCTTATTCAACATGCTTTTGCTGAGCAGGTTAATGTAAAATTTAATTTCCCGCTTGAAAGCGGACTTACAGACATAACACAAAGCGTGAATGTTCCAAACGACTCAAACGCATACACAGCAATTATACTTGCAGCAGAACAAACAGGCACAGAACTTGGAATAACTGTTTTTCCATTCGGGGCTTTCATTGAATGCGTACAACAAATATGCAACTCAAGTGACTTTACAAAATATTGGTTATTCTCAATAAACAATACACCGGCAAGTGTCGGAATAAGCGATTACACTGTAAACGAAAATGACTCACTTTCACTTGATTATTTTGAAGGAAGTGCAAAAGACGCACTTGAATGGATAATTGACCACCAACAACCAAGCGGACAA
>CAYIJY010000030.1:3136-9390 GCA_964363785.1 uncultured archaeon | reverse complement strand
AAAACTCATTTTAAGCAGCATTGAATAATCATCCCTATTCAATAGCTTTGTCTTCATTACACGCACCCTAGTGTTAGTGTATGCGTACCCTGAATTGTTTTTACGTTTAAAGGAAATCTTTGCCAAAAACCTGTGCCTTTTTTTTAGGTTATTGAGTTTTTGCAAAAACCCTGTTAGCCACTTCATGCAAGTTTTCCTCCTTGACTTTCTCAAGGATCTCTTCAAAAGTATAATTAATTTTTATACTTCCATCACTGTTCTCAATAATTACACCGCCAATACAATCAATTGTATCCTTAAATGTCAAACCTTTGACTGCACTGACTGTTTTTTTGTCAGATTCATTCGAATACACGAATTTTGCGTTAGGCAACTCGCTTTGTGCACGAGCACACAGTTTTTTTGCGAGTTCAGCCTTCTTTGCTTTATCCATGTCTTCAATTTCTTTTTTGGCCTGTTCAAACACTTCATCAAGGACAATTTTTTTTGCTTCCATTCTTTTCTTATTAAGCAAAAGATTCAACCCTGATAACTCAACCTGACTTATTTCTTCAAGAATTTTTTTTGTCTGCTCACCTGACTTTCTGTCATTTGCTTGGCTGTCTTTTTTGGCCTTATCCATAATTGCCTCAGCCTCAGTATTGCCTTCTTCAGTTATGGCTAAAGCTTTTTTTTGTGCCTCGCTTATAATTTCTTTTGATAGTTTTTCAAGTGACATTCAAAAATCATTCCTTTTTTTTTAAACCAACTATTTGGCTGGTAATTGGCCTTATGCTCCCAATTGGATTATAAGGTACGCAATTACCAATCCAAAAATTACGATTGTTTCCGGAATTACAGTCAATATGAGTGCATTACCAAACAACTCTGGTTTTTCTGCTATTGCTCCAACAGCTGCTGTTCCAATTTCTTTTTCAGCCCAAGCTGCTGCAAATGCAGTTCCAACTATTGCCACTGCTGCTCCTATTGCAATCATTCCTGTATTGACTGCTTCCACTGCTATTACTTCTTCTGCCATTTTTTTTACCTCCTAAAAAAAAAACTAATTTTGTATTTGGCCAAAGGGCTTGTATTTTGCCCCTCCGCCGTGAAAGAATTTACTAAAAAATTCAACGTAATGAAGCCTGATTGAGTGTAATGATGGTCCAATCAAGCCAAGGGCAATATTCAATACATGCCCAATAACTAAAATAATTATTCCTATACCAATTCCAATAAGGCCGCCTTCAAACATTTTTGCAGCCATTTCATTAACAACTAACGCAATGCTTACAGAAGACAAACCAACTGCAAACAATCTTCCGTATGAAAGCATGTTGGAAAAAATTGAAGGCAATTCAACCAAACCCTTTGCACCTTCACCAAGATAAAGCATAACAACCGAAACCAAAGAGATTACAGCACCTGGGATTACTCCTATTTGTGCAAACCCAAGTGCATCAACTGCAAGCAAAATAAGCCCAATTTCAAGTCCAATCCAAGATAATTTAGCCAAAAACGCATGCTTAAAGCCATGAGACTTTAACTCATTGTAAAAACCCAAAAGCAAACCCAAGTTAATATGCAAAAAACCAACAAAAACAGCAACACCCAAAACAAGACTTGGATCATGAACACGATTAAGCAAAGGATGCTCAATTACTTCCAAACCAAAAACCTCTCCAAACACAACACCAAAAATAATTGTAGCAATCGAACCCCAAACAAGAACACCGCTTAAAGACTTCATTACGCCCTTAGTTTTGCTTCTTAAAAACAAGAAAAGCAAAAGAGTAACTATGCCATAACCAACGTCACCAAGCATAAAACCAAAAAAAAGCGGAAAAGTAATTGCCATCAAAAAACTCGGATCAAGCTCAGTGTACTTAGGCAAAGTATAAAGGTCCAAAAAGAATTCAAATGGCTTAAGTGCATTAGGGTTTTCAAGTGCAATAGGTGCATTTTCCTTTGACTCCGAAACATCCAAGTGCACAGAATTTGCCCTTGAAATTTTTTCACTTAACTTAGAAAGCACACTTGTTGGCACCCAGCCAGTTGCCACAAACACATTCTTTGAAACTCCAAAAAATACAGGCGCCTGTGCCTTTTCATTTAATTCCTTTAAAGAAAAATTATAATCAAGCAAAAACTGCTTGTTTTCTTCGCCGAGTTTTTTTAGCATTCCGTTTGCGTGAACAATTTTTTCATCAATTTTTTTTAATTCATGCTCAACTTGTTTTTCAGTCAAGTCATGCCTTAAAGATTGTTCAGAAAAACCATTCTCAAAAAGAACCTGCCTTGCTTTTTGTTCATCCTTTTTTGCAGTAAAAACAACAACACCAAAAACATCCATTGTTCTTTGCTCAACACAATCAAAAACAATATTAGCTTTTTCAAGTGCAGCCTTTACTGGCTTTTTTGTCACACCAGAAATAACTGAAATGCTTTCATAATTTGTAAGATACTTTTTATCTATCTGCACCTTTAACAGTGGGTCCAAAAGAAGGTTTTGAAGTTCTGATTGTTTTGACCTTAAAACTAAAAGCTCTTCCTGTAGAGAAGAGAATTCGCTAAAAAAATCTGTAAACTTTTTTTTTGAAACAGAAACATTTTTTGCAAAAACAGCGTTTCCCTTTGATTCAAAAAAAGAAATTGCTGACTGGCTTTTTACAATCTGGTCAGAGTATTCGAAGGCCTCTTCAAAAGAACTGCCTGCGTCCAAAAACTCGTGGTCATTTTTTTTGAATTCAACCAAATGCATTATTTTTAATTCGTAAAGCGTGTCAACGACTTGCTTTAAGCTTGAGTTTAAACCAGTAATCCTTATCTTTGTCATTGGTTTTGGCTTAAACATTTTAAACCTCACTTAAAAATTTTTCAACCAAAAAAGGAACTTCTTTTTTTGCCTTGCCTTGAGCAGTTTTTTTTAACTCACTAATCTTTTCTTCGTTATCATTTTCCATTGCCTGTTTTTCCATTTCAAGCCTTTTTTTTAATTCAGAAATCTGTCCTTCGCGATCAATTAAAGCCTTTTTTTCTTGTGCTAAAACAAAGTCAATTGCCTGTTTTTTGGCTTCATCAACTATTTGTTCGCGCTTTTTTTGGGCAACCTCAAGTATTTCGGAAGCTTTTTTTTCAGCCTCTTTAATGCTATCCAAAGCTGTAAAATCAGGTAAGTGCTGATGCTCTTTATGCTCTTTTTTCATAGGGGAATCCAATAAAAGCTGGGTTTGGCAATCTTTAAAAATTATACGCAAAAAAACGTGCATCGCCGTAACATGCGCATGGCCACCCTTTCACGGCATGCAGTTAAACAGTAGTGGGCGTCATTTCAATGCATTAATCAAAACCAGTCACACTCATTTTTGGGTTATAAGTGGGAAAATTTTTATTAGTCTTAGTCCAAACCACTGGATTTTTCGTTAACTATACATCAAACCCAAATCCAAGGGCTCCTGCAGTTTTCAATGAGTTTTATAGCTAATTTTAATAAGTCAGAAAACTCACTATTTTTGTTTATTAAAAAAAGTGTTTTTAAGCATGAAAAAGATCTTTTTTGTCATTGCAATTATTTTCTTTTTTATTAATGCTTTTAGCGCGCCTTCTCCTAGTTGGTTTGATGAAAACGGAAACCAAATAAGTGGACCAAGTATTCTAACTGTTTTAGTCCCGCTTATTTTTTTTCTAGTTTTAATTGCAATAATTGGGCTCATTCTTTATTATTTAATAAGCCATAGTCCCGATCCAAAACTGGAATTTAAAAAATTTTTAAAATTAGCACCGGGCAAAGTAATCCTTGCCATATTTTTTTTTCTAGTATTTCCTTTTGCTTTCATTCTTGGTTTTTTCGGAATTATTGTGGCAGCTTCTTTAATTATATTTGTTTTAGGTGTGTTAGCTGGAAATATAACTTCCCAATCATTGCTTCTTTTAGCATACATTTTAATTTTTGGTAGTTTACATTTATTATTTTCAACTTTCCTTGCATTTTCTTATACTTATTTAAATGGGTTAAAAAAATCAAAAGCACAACAAATAGGCATTCTATTAATAATTTTGACAATAATTCTTTCGATAATAAGTCTGCAAAATTTTTTTGTAACATACTAACTTTTTTTGGGCTTATTGTACTTAGTGGTTGTCTAGAGAATAATCACTCAATTCTAAGTTGAATCAACGGAAAAGGTTTATATTGGTTAGAATCATTGTTAAAGTATGCGGAAAATGTGCGTATTAGTTCTATTGTTGTTTTTTTTGACCTCAACTTTCGGTCAATACACTAACGTGCAGTCTTCTGAGAGCGCGGCAAGGGCCATTTGTTCGCAATTTTGGACGCCTGAATCTTGTGAAAGTCCTGAAAATAAAAACCAGCAAATTGCAGAATTATTATATGATTGTGTCTATTCTGCCGAAGAAAAAGTATGCACTATACAAATAAATGGACATATAGAAAAACCATATAATTTTTACAAAGACGGATTATTACATTTTTTTATTTTGATATTGCTTTCTGTAATATTGTCATTGTCTATTATGAAACTTACAAGCTACATTTATTTTAGAATAAAAGGAAAACAATCTACTCTAAAAGGAAATTTAAGCTTAATTTATCTGCTTGCTTCATTTATACTTTTAATTTTGTATATTTGTTATGTGCTTTTAATTGACTTTAAAGTGCATTAAACTTTACGTAATTGTGCAAAAAAAACTATTTATTGGTATATTGCAGATAGAGTTATTTTTTAAATCTTAAAAAATCTTTAAAGAAAGATTTTTATTTCTATAAGCATTCATTGAACTATGAATAAATCCATATTTGGTTTAATTCTAGTTGTTTTATTTGTGGTTGGTTTCTTTATCTATTTAGTATTTCCAAATTACGCTTCTGGAACTTTTTACGTTTGCGAATTAATAGAAAATGACTATATTATACAAAACAGTACTATCACTAATAGAGAAAGTAATATTTCATGTGATTTTACACTAATCGAATTTCCTAAAAATATTTCTAATCTTTCAAATAATGGTAAAACTTTTTCAAATAATGAGTCAGGAAATACTTTAGAAATTAATAATAGTTGTTTGAAATCATTACAAATAAGTGAAATAAAAGTTGAAAATAATCTTGTTAAAGGAATAGAGAAAATAGTTATAGATAAATCTGGAAAAATATATAAATGCTATCTAAAATCAGGGATATAAAAATTTAGTTAAAGTTGGTCCCTAAAAGTAGATTATAATCATTTCCAACTAACTTTCCAATGGGTTGTGAAATTAAAGTAAAACTTACATTAAAGTCAGCTCCAATTAATTTGTTTCCTCCATATCCAATAGTGAATTGTGGTTTTATTACAAATTGAGATATGTCAATCAAACGTATTAGTTGACTAGAATTATTGTCATAAATTTTAATCAAATGACCATTACTAAAAAAAGGCAAAACTATGTAATAATTTACGTCAGTTTTTATTAAAAATTGATTAAAATCAGGCACATAAATTTGAGTGCCATTTTCATCAAACCAATCATGAGAGGGGCCATAGTTAACAAATAGGGGAAAAAAGAAATTCAAATCATAAAGTATTGCATTTAAATCAGATAAAATCTCTAGTTTAAAATCTCCAAAGTTTTGGTCCATTTTTCCAGGTGGTAGTCCATTAATTAACGAAACATCTGATGAAAAAATTACTCCATTTGAATAATTCAAATCTAATTTATAACTTTTTGTATTGTTGATATTGTAAGTTTCTTCAATAGTTGACGCATTCAAAATATCTTTTGTCAACTCATTAATGTTAACTTGTCCAAAAGTAGTTTCTGGAAAAATGTCATACATAAGAGTGTCATCAAAAGGTCTATACCAATTATTAAATGTACAAATTTGTCTACAATCCAAATTATTTATATCACTCCATTTTTGGCAAGCAATTCCAAAATAGTTATCGTCACAATTTGGAGTTCCAACAGCAAATAAACCTGGAAATATTTCAGGGATAGATAAATATTCGTCTGCTAGACCACCAAAACTATGTCCAAATTCATGAACAATGCTTAATCTAACTTCCTCTCTACTCTCAACAACATTTTGATCAATTAAAGAAAAAAATGGATGTGAAATTATTGGCCAGTTTTGGTCTGTTAAATATTGATTGCCTACTGTCACGTATGCTTCTTGAGACCCAATATCTGTGTTAGGTATTCTATATGCATGTGGCCAAGTAATTGGATTTACAAATAATGTAATTGTATTATCTAACATACTGCACATTAGAGAT
>CAYIJY010000030.1:0-3126 GCA_964363785.1 uncultured archaeon | reverse complement strand
ATTGTGCTAGCCAAGTTATTGATATCAGAAACAAGCCAAAAATTAAACCTGTTTTTGTACGACTTAAATGGTTCATAAAACATTAATCCATTTTGTTGTCCGTTATAATCTATTAGGTCATTAATAACCCATGAAAAAGTGTTTAAATCTGGAAAATCAGAACCAATAAAACCAATATCTATTTTTGTGTCTGAATCGCCATTTTTTATTACTGGAACGCATGAACCATATTCGGCTTGGCAGCTTGTGCAGTTTCCTCCGCAGTCTATTCCTTGTTCTAGTTGTCCAAAATCAGTTACATTGTTTTCGCAATGACAAGAGGCTTCGCATAGTGGTCCTGTTGCTCCGCTATAATAATTATTTCCTGTGCAGGCTAGACAAAATGTGTTTGTTCCTGCAGAAACTTGGTTGACTATTCCTGTATCATAAACATTGTTTTCTATTATTGTGTTGGAGTGGGCTGCGTTTTGTATGTATATCGCGCGAGTAGTGTTGCTCTTGAAAACATTGGAAGTAACATTGCTATCCTGCACCGATATGCCTAGTTGTAGTCCTGTTCCAAAGTTTTGAAAGGTACAATTTTTTACAACGCCCCCAGTACTACTTAGGGTTAATCCAACAGGGTTAACATCAACACCGTCTAAAATACTTGAATTACAATCCAAACCAGCATTAGGACTAGGAATTTCCATAGCGCTGGTTAAAAGAAAAGAACCTGGCTTTAAAATAATTTTTTCATTTATCTTCATTCCTGCAAATGGAAACCAGCCTTCACAAGTAGGACCTAATTCCTCATTTAGATAATTATTGTCTAAACCATTAACACAAAAAGAATTGCCAGTACCAGTAAAACGAGTATAAATCTGGTTATCAATTATATTATCCCAGATTTTGTTATCATTAACATAATTTGGCGTTCCATCAAAGCTAATGTCATTAGTGTTATTTGTTAATGTGTTTCCAGTTACATTATTGTCTTCAGTAGGAAAACCAAAAATTGATATGTCACCAAACAATTTTATACCGTCATTAAAGTTTTGTAGTGTACAGTTTTTTACTTCTGAACTTGCAGAATAATAATATGGTTGTACTCCCCCGAATTGGACTCCAGTTCCACTTCCATTGCCATCGAAAACAACGGAATTATTACAATCTATTCCAGCATTCAATCGCAAATAAATTGGAGTATTTAAGTAAAACGTGCCTGGAGTAATTTTTATTTTATCTTCAACTCTCATTCCTGAATAAGGATACCAACCGCTACAAGTCGGACCAGTAGCACTACCATTATAAGTATTCCCAACACTATTTACGCAAAAGGAATTACCTATACCTGTAAATGGAGTGTATATTCTATCGTTAACAGTGTTGTTCCAGATTTTGTTATCCTTAATGTAAAGAGATGTACCATCAAAACTTATTCCATCAACATTATTTGTTAATGTGTTTCCGGTTACATTATTGTCTTCTGTAGGAAAACCAAAAATTGATATGTCACCAAACAATTTTATGCCGACTGTAAAATTTTGGAAAGTACAATTCTTTAATTCAGAATTAGTTGCGTAATAATATGGTTGTACTCCGCCAAATTGCGCACCAATAGCACTTCCATTACCGTCTAAAACAACCAAATTATTACAATTAACTCCAGAATTTTGTCTCAAATAGATTGGAGCATTAAGATAAAAAGTACCCGGCTGAATAGTAATCTTGGCATTTACTTTCATGCCAGAATAAGGGTACCAGCCACTACAACTTGGGCCAGTTGCGTTTCCATTATAAGTATTGCCAACATTAGTTAGGCAAAAAGTATTGCCTACCCCCGTAAATGGTGTAAAAATTTTGTCATTAATTATGTTATTCCAAATTTTATTATTGTTAACACGAGATTCAGTTCCACCAAAAATTATCCCATATGTGTTGTTTGTTGTTACATTTCCTGTTATATTATTGTCATTTGTTAAAACTGCAAAAGAAGTTGTATCCCCATACAAATGTATTGCGTTAGCAAAGTTTTGTAAACTACAATTTTTTACTTCTGAATTTGATGCAGAATAATAATAGGGTGGTGTTCCACCAATTTGTATTCCAATCCCTCCTGCATTGTTCCCATCAAAAGTCACACTATTATTACAGTCTATTCCAGAATTACCTCTTAATTTTAAAGCTGAGTTCAAGTAAAAAGTCCCAGGTTGAATAACAATTTTATCACCAACTTTCATATCTGAATAAGGATACCAACCATTACAAGTAGGTCCAGTTGCATTGTTAAAATAAGTATTTCCTACAAAGTTTTCGCAAAAAGAATTACCTGTACCAGTGAAACTAGTGTAAATCCGGTCATAAATATTGTTATTCCAAATGTGATTGTTAAAAATTTTATTTTCATTCCCATTAAACGAAATTCCATTGGTATTTCCCGTTAAAGTGTTATTTGTTATGTTGTTATCCTTTGTGTCAGTACTTGACGGAGAATCATCACCAAAAATATATATGCCGTCAGAAAAATTTTGAATAGTGCAATTTTTTATTACATTATTTTCCCTATTAGCTAAAGGAGTTACTCCGCCTAACCGTATTCCTATTCCTGAATTGTTTCCAGTTAGAGTATGTCCTTGGCAATTAAGCGTAATATTACTTCCTAAAATAGTTAAACAATTACCACTTGTATTCAAGTCATCAGTCAAATTAGTATCAACAGTTATAGAACCATTAGTTCCTATTGTCGAACAATCCACGACACCAAAAACGTTAGTTGCCAAGCTTAAAAATGCAAAACTTAAAATTACCAGAGTTTTTTTCATCCTTAAAAAACCTTTTTTATTCGTTTAACTCGCTTTCTGACAAAATTAATGATGTAAAGTCTACGTTTGCTGATCCACTAGAAGACTGCAACACACTAATTTCTTGTCTTATTGTTGCTTTGAAGTTATCGTGTTCTTTCTTCCAAGCAGCTTTAATTATGTTTTGACATTCTTCAACACTGTTTGCTTGTAAGCATTGTTCGTATTGTGTTTTTGGGTAATTGTGGACGTAAGGTTCTCTGATAACAA
This sequence comes from uncultured archaeon, assembly GCA_964363785.1. Classification (GTDB taxonomy): domain Archaea; phylum Iainarchaeota; class Iainarchaeia; order Iainarchaeales; family GW2011-AR10; genus JACQJF01. The sequence continues at coordinate 73 of CAYIJY010000030.1, read as the reverse complement.
CAAAGTATTCACCGTTTGGGATTATTTTCAAACAATTACTAACATACACAAAACTATATTCATTATCAAGGAC
>CAYIJY010000029.1:372-9481 GCA_964363785.1 uncultured archaeon | reverse complement strand
AGTTCAAGAAAAATTGGGCATATAAAATTGAAATAAGGGGTAAAGCCAAACCGGATACGCCGCCTGGAACTTACAAGATTGGGATTAATGTAGTTGCACCGCCTGTTGAATTAAAGGAACAATGGTCTGCAGCTCACAAGAATGTTTATTTTAATGCTTTGGGTGCAATTAGACCTTCAGGGAATTTTGTCGAGTTTAATATAACAGTAAACTAAATTTTTTTGCTTTTTTTATTTCTCAATAATCTTATTATATAGAATAATATAGTATTATTGATGCGATTTTCAAAATTTGCCTTGATTATTTGTATAGTTTTAACATTTTGTTTTTTGTTTTCTTTGGTTTGGGCAGGGCAAATTCAATCAAGGGCAATTTGGCTTGTTCAGACAACTACTTTGACATTGACTTTTAATGCACCAACTTTTTGTGTGAATTATAACGGGTCAAATTTAGACATTAACATTACTGTCATAAAAAACCCAAATAATACTTTTGATCCGGATGCAAATGTCACTGCAAATGTGATAAAGCCAAATGGGGACACTAATTTTGTTTATTTTTCTTCCAATGGGGACGGGAACCACTCAATAAATTACACGTTTGACTTAAATGGGATTTATGATTTTCAATTGCATGGAGTTGATGGCTTTGCTACAGGCGATTTGAATGCAAGAGTTTATGTTGGCGATGTTGGAATGACTGTTTCTTTTTTGAACAACGGCCAGACATTCACTTCCGGCACAACGCAGACTACAACAACGCAAGTCAGAAGCGGTGATGGGAATGCTTTTGTTGGCGTAAGCGGAGTGCTTTCAATTAATTATCCTTCAGGAAGTTCCTTTGTCAGTTCAGCTGCAATGTCAAGCATTGGAAGCGGACAATACACTTACACTTTTACTGTGCCAGCCCAAGAGGGAACTTACACAGAGACTGCAGTTTTTTCGTGCGGACTAAATTCTGATACAAATTCACAGGGCTTTTTTATTGTCCCAACAACTGGCGGCGGCACTCCTGAACCAGGGCCTGGGCCTGGTGACGGGGGAGGCGGTGGTGGAGGCGGTGGACCACGTCCAGAGTGTGGAAACCTAATTTGTGAAATCGGTGAGAGTGCAAAAACTTGTTTTGTTGACTGCGCTGCAAGTGCTGGACCTGATGGCACAATTGTTGACTGGAAGTTTGAAAATGATTTGCAAATTGGTTCTCCTTCAGGCATTTTAGTTGATGTTCAAAACACCGGCAACGTGAAAAATGATTACATTTTGACGGTATTGATTAGGCAGGGCCGTGACATTGAATTTGAGTACGAAGAGGCGCTCACTGGTGTTGAGATTGGTGAAACCAGAAATCTTGTTTTGAGTGAAAAGTGGACGCCATTGCTTGGCGGTTCGCACATCATAATCCTTAGTTTGTATTCTGCAAATCGTGACTCAAAGTTTGATGAAATAATTCATGTTTTTGATTTAGCGGGAAACTTTAGGTATGATGTTATTGTTGAATGTCTAAAGCCTTTCATAAAACTTGGTTCGCAAATGGATGCAAACATTACTTACTGGAACATGGGTGATTATTTTGAGGACGTTGATGTAAGTTATTGGGTGGAGGATTTTGAAGGCAGGATATTTGGAAAAACTGCATTGCCGATTGCATTATTTCCAAATGAACCGCAGAGCTTTTTGGGTTCTGTTTTTATTGGTCAGACTGCAAAGCCGGGACAATATAATTTTTGGGCAAAAGTCATTCATAATCAATTAATCAAGGAATCATTTTGCAGTTTTTCTGTTGAACGTGAAGAGAGTTATTATTTGAAAGTAATTGAAATGCTTGAAGAGGACCTTAACAATGCACTTAAATGCATTGAAGATAAAAAAAATGCGCGCCTTGATGTTTCGGCACTTGAAATAAAATATCTAAGCATAAAAGAAGCGCTTGATTTGTTAAAGCAAAAGTTTTTGCTTGGCAACTTTACAAATGCAGATGAAGAATTGGATGTTTTGCGCGCAAGAATAATTGATTTAAGCACTGAGTGTAATGCAGTTTTCCAGCCAATGTTTATGCTTAATTTATTTTTCATTTTCCTGTTATTGTTGTTGTTAATTTTATTAATATTATTTTTGATTTGGAAGCGCAGAAAGAAAAAAGAGGACCGCGACACGTTCATTGACTGGCTGCTTGGTCTGACGGAAAAAAAATACAGTAAGCCTTTTAAAGGGAAAAGCATTATAGATAAGTTGCTGGGAATAAAGTGAACTATGTATGGTTGAAGTTGATTTTGACACTGTTTTGATTTATGGCTTTGCATTATTTTTTATTTTTGCGGCACTAGTTATAATGATTGTAAGGTATTCAAACAAACAGCTCTTGAAAAAAATTGGCGACTTAAAGGTAAATATGGCTGAAGAAATGGCTAAGATTGACAAGGAAATGAGGCGCCTTGTAATTATCAGCGCAAGGGAGCGCACTGAACTTTTAAGTGAAGTTGCTAAAGTGAAAGGTACTGCAGTCGCACCTGAAGCCAAAGTTGAGTCTCCTGTTAAAATGGAAGAAAAAAAAGAAACTGAAAAGCCAGTTGAAAAAAAAGAAAATAAAGTTAAAGTTGTTGTAAAATAAGTTTTTTTGTGGGCACAAAAAGAATTATTTTTCACGTTGATTGTGACTATTTTTTTGCACAGATAGAAGAAGTCAGAAAGCCTGAATTAAAAGAAAAACCTGTTGTTGTTTGTGTTTATTCTGGCCGTACAATTGACTCTGGTGCGGTTGGCACTGCAAATTATCATGCACGAAAACTTGGCATTCATTCCGGCATGCCTATTTTTTTGGCAAAGAAAAAAGCAAACAAAGACACTGTTTTTTTGCCAGTTGACTTAAAATATTATGCTGGAGTTTCAGAAAAAATAATGAGTATTTTAAAGTCCTTTTCTGACAAGTTTGAAAAAACAAGTGTGGATGAGGCCTTTATTGAAGTTACACAAAAATGCAATGGAGATTATTCTAAGGTAAAAAGTCTTGCACTTAAAGTCAAGAAAAAGATTTTTGATGAAGTAAAAATAACTGTCTCTGTTGGTGTTGGTCCAAATAAATTGGTTGCAAAGATTGCGTCAGGAAGACAAAAACCAAATGGCTTGACTATTGTAACTGAAAATGAAGTAAAAAGTTTTTTGAGTGATTTGCAGGTAACTGAGATTCCAGGTATTGGAAAAAAGACTTCAATTGAACTTGAAGGAATAAAAGTAAAAACAATCAAAGAACTTTCATTAATTTCGACTTCTCAATTAACTGAATTATTCGGAGACATAAAAGGGACGTATCTACATAATTCTTCGCTTGGTGTTGATAACCGTGACTTGGAAGAAGACAAAGAAAAAAAGCGTTTATCTGTAATTCGTACAATGAAGTCTGATTGCAAGTCAGTTAATGAAATGGCTGGTTTTTTGGAAGAAATTTCAAAGGAACTTTCTTTGCGGGTTTTAAATGACAAAGTTTATTTCAAGACAATAAACATTGTGGCTATTGATTCAAAGCTTGAGACTTTTACGCGAGCCAAAACACTGGATAAAGCATCCAATTCTTTTGAAGACATCTTATTTACTGCAAAAAGCCTTTTTCAGGTCTTTTTTGAAGAAAAAAAAGGCATTATTTTGCGTCGTGGCGGCGTTGGAGTGACTAATTTTTCTACAGAGTTAAAACAAAAGACTTTAAGTGACTTTTAGCCAAAACCCGTAAACTAAAAGATTTTAAATAGGTTTTAAGTGTATTTTTAGTATGGAAAACAAAGACCTAATCACAAAAAACATGACAATTGGTGAAGTAGTAGAGAAATACCCGCAAGTAGCAAGCGTTATGCAGGCTTATGGCTTACACTGTATTGGTTGCCACGTCAACCCATTTGAAAGCATTGAAGAGGGCGCTTTGAGTCACGGAATGCCACAGGATATTTTTGATGATATGTTAAAAGAAGTAAACATCAGGGCAAAAGAACAAAGCCCTAATGCAGAAAAACACAATGGCCATAATCACGTGGAACACCGTGAAAGTGAAATGAAAAACGTTAGCTTGACTTCAAATGCCGTTGACAAATTGTATGACTTTAGAGAAAAAGAAGGCAAAAGCAATGAATTTGGCTTAAGAGTCTCTGCAGCCCCAGGTGGCTGTGCTGGCTTTATGTACCGACTAGAATTTGACAAAGCAGGCAGCGAAGACATGGAATTTGAACAATCAAAAGGCATGAAACTTATTGTAAACAAAAACCAGCTTTCAATGTTAAAAGGTGTAGAAATAGATTACGTTGACTCACTTGAAGGCTCTGGATTTAAAATAAATAATCCAAATTCAACTGGTTCTTGTGGTTGCGGAAAAAGCTTCCACTGAACCCTTGCGTGAGTTCACGACGCGTTCTGTCTGCGACAGAACTTAATCAACTTAATTTGATTCAGTCAAACGTAATCAAATTTTTTTATTGTTTTTGGCTTAAATGCCTCTATTTTAAATTTCTTGCCGTTTTAATAGTCTAAATGGGTGAAAAGAAAATTTCTTGGCTTTCTTGGAATAAAGCTTCTTTTGACAAAGCATTAAATGAAAAAAAACCAGTTTTACTTGACATTCATGGCGTGTGGTGTCACTGGTGTCATGTCATGGATAAAACTACTTATTCAAATGAACAAGTAATTGATTTTGTTAATCAAAACTTTATTCCAATTAAAGTTGACACGGACAAAAGGCCAGATGTTAATGAAAGGTATAATGCTGGCGGTTGGCCAACAACTGCAATACTCACTCCAAAAGGCAGTGTAATTCAGGCTGCAACTTATGTTGCTCCGGAACAAATGATAATTTTTTTGAAGAGTTCAATTAATTATTTTCGTACAAATGAAAAAGAACTTGACTTAAACCTGCAAAAAACCCTGCAAGAAAAGACTTCTAAGACCATGTTGTTAAATACGCAGGATCTTGTGGAAAATGTTGTCTTGGAAGCCAAAAGCAGTTATGACCAATCCTTTGGTGGTTTTGGGTTTGAACCAAAATTTCCAATGCCTGACGTGCTTTCATTTCTAGAATTTTATTATTTGCATTCAAAGGATACGCAAGTGGAAGAAATTTTGAAAAAAACTTTAACTTCCATGGCAAAAAATGGTTTGTTTGACACAGAGGAATTTGGTTTTTTTAGGTATTCAACCACGCGTGACTGGAGTATTCCACACTTTGAAAAAATGCTTGAAGACAATGCCCTTTTGCTTTCAGTTTATGTTGATGCAGCAAAATTATTTGGAGATGAAATTTTTTCTGGCACTGCAAAAAAAATAATTGATTATTTGTTGAATAATTTTTTTGATGAAAAAGAAAAAATGTTTTATGCAAGTCAGGACGCGGATGAAAAGTATTATTCTTTGAGTTTAAATGAAAGGAAAAAACTCGTTTCCCCTGCAATTGACAGGACTTTTTTTGTTGACTTAAATTGCATTGCTGCGGGGTCTTTTTTGAAGGCTTATTCTTTGTTTGGTGAAGAAAAATACAAAGTCATTGGTTTAGATTGTTTGAAAAAAATTTATGAAAAAAAAATTGTTGACTCACGAGTTCTGCATTATGAAAATGACTTGGAAAAAGTTAATGGTTTTTTGTCAGACTACACACTTTTGATCAATGCTTCTTTGAATGCGTATTTTTATTCTCAAGATAAATTCTTTTTAGAAAAAGCCGTGGCTGTTAGTGAAGTTTGTAAGAAAAAGTTTTTTGATGATACGCAAAAAGTTTTTTTTGATGTTGAACAAAATAACGAAGTTGGTTTTTTGCAGCAAAGAAAAGCAAATCCAAAATTAAATTCGTTAATGTCACTTAATCTTGCTTTGTTAAATGATTTACAACCAAACGATGAGTTAGTTAATATGTCTGGCTCACTTAATTTATTTTCTGCAGGAAAATCAATTGAAATGGGTATTTTTGGGGCGTTTAGTGCAAAAACGGTTTTGATTTTGGAGAACTTGATTGGATTAAAGACTTCTTTGCTTGAGTTTCAAAATAAAGATTTTTTAAAAAAAATTTTTTATAATGACTTTGGAAACATTGTCTTTACACTTGATGAGAGTGCTCCAAAGGGAAGTTTTTTGGCTTGTTGGAATAATCGTTGTTATCCTCCAATAAAAGTGGTGAATGGTTTGGGGTTGTATGAACAACTTAAGTGAATTAAGGTTTGGGACTGCCGGGATTCCTTTTACCACTAATCCAAGAAACACGATTAATGGGATTTCGCAGGTAAAAAAGCTTGGTTTGCATGCAATGGAGCTTGAGTTTGTTCAAAGCGTTAACATTCGGGAAGAACAGGCGCCTCTTGTCAAGAAAACCAGTGAAGAAAACAATGTTGTTTTGACGTGCCATGGGCAGTATTTTATTAACTTGAATTCACTTGATGCAAAAAAAATTGATGCAAGCAAGCAAAGAATTTATTTCGCTGCAAAAAGAGCTTTCCAATGTGGTGCTTGGAGTATGTGTTTTCATGCTGCATTTTATCAGGGTGAATCAAAGGAAAAAACATTCAAGCAAGTACATGATTCACTGAAAGAAGTTGTTTCTGATTTGAGGAATGAGGGCATTGAAATCTGGGTAAGACCAGAGACAATGGGCAAGCAAACACAATTTGGCACTATTGAAGAGGTCATTGAGTTGAGTCAAAAAATTGAAGGTGTTTTGCCATGCATTGATTTTTCTCATTTGCATGCGCGCACAAATGGAAAGTTTAACACTTATGAAGATTTTAAAGGAGTTTTAGAGTTAATTGAAAAAGACTTAGGCAAACAAGCCCTAAAGAACATGCATATTCATGCACAGGGCATTGAATTTTCTGAAAAGGGAGAAAAGCGGCATTTGCCTTTTTCAAGCTCAAAATTTGATTATTCCGCGCTTGCAAAATGTCTAAAAGATTTTTCTGCAAAAGGAGTAGTTATTTGCGAAAGCCCTATAATGGAAGAAGATACTTTATTATTGCAAAAAGCATACGATAAAGCATGAAAGGGAATTTTTTTTATGGAAAACAATGAAAAAAATCTTGTACAATACATTGAAGCTGCATTGTTTATGTCTTCTGAAGCAATCTCAATGCATGAACTTTCACGACTCGTAAAATCTTCACTTGAAGAAACTCGAATTGCATTAAACAAGCTTTCTTCAGAACTTGATGAAAGGAACTCTGCACTTGAAATACGTGACGAGCCAAATGGAGTAAAATTAGGGATTCGAAAACAATTTGAAAATGTCATGCAGCATTTTTCAACTGTTCCTGAATTAAGCAGCACTGTGTTAAAGACACTTGCATTTATTTCCTACAAGCAACCAGTGAGACAGTCTGAAGTAATTCGATTCAGGAATAACAAGGCCTACGAGCACATTGCAACTCTTGAAGAAAAAGGTTTTATTCGAATAGAGTCAGTTGGTAGGACATTCATTATTTTTACAACTAAAAAGTTTGTTGATTATTTTGGCGAACCAAAAAAGCCACTTAACTTGGAAAAGAAAATTTGATTACTGCAAGTAGTACGTGCAAGCCTTAGGTAACAGCTCAAGGCAATTGCTGGATTTGTTTTTTCAATATGACTTCAAGCACATTATTTTTCAAAGTCTTTTTTATGATTGTCTGATCAATCATGTTTTTCAAAAAGAATTTTTTGTAGAATGGCTTGTTTTTTCTTGACATTACAACCAAAAAATTTGTACCAAGCACTGCTTCAATGTCATCTTTTTCGTGACCCAATAAATCCATTGTAATGACATAATTTTCTGTATCTTCATCTATTCTTGAAATTGGTTCGAATGATCTTGCAAATTTTTGCGGGACAAAAGTTGATTTAGCCAAACTCTCTATTTTTGGCAATCCATCTTTGTCAAAACTCAAAATAAAAGAAAGTCGCACTGGGTTTTCAAAGTCCTTAAACTTAAATTCAAATGTGGACTCCAAGAGTTCTGCAAGCATTAGTTCAAGCTCTTCAATATCAAAACTTAATTCCTCAAGTTTTCTTCTGTCAAGCTGCGAATCCATGTTATATCATTCTCAAAATAATTTTTGCTGCAATTTTTCGTCAACAATTTTTTGTGATGTCACCCAACTTTTCCGCACAATATCTGGCAGATAGTTTTCTTTGAGTAAAAAATTCTTTATAAATAGAATTGTTTGCTCATCATGAGGATAACCCGTTCCAATTTTGCCATAAATTTTTTCCAAATCCTTAATTGCATTATCTCTTTGGACTTTTGCAATGATTGAAGCAGCACCAACTATAGGGTAATTGAAATCTGCTTTGTGTTCTGCTTTAATTATTGTTTTAAATGATAAATATTTGTAAATTCTTTTTGCAAAATTATTAGCTAAAACATCTGGGCTGTCAACAAAAACCAGTTCAGGTTTTACTTTTAAGTTGTTTAATAGAAATCCTATTTTCATTGCTTCTACTTCATTTAAGGATTTGAAGTCCCTTAATTCATCAATTTCTTTTGCAGAAATATGCGCAGAAGAATTTTCAGTTGTAAGCGAATTTATTTTTTTGTATAATTCTTCTCTTTTTTTTGGAGCCAAAAGTTTGCTGTCTTTTACGCCAATTTCTTTGAGCGTTTCTTCGTCTTTTTTTTCAATGCAGGCTACAGCTAAAACCATTGGCCCAACACATGGCCCTCTACCTGCTTCGTCCACTCCTGCAATAATCATTTAACTCCATAGAGAGAAGTCTGAAGTTTTAAAAAACAGATTGCAAAAAAAAATTTAAAAAAAAGTAGAAATAAAAAAAAGAAATTTTGAAGCGCCGCAATTATGCGACGACTTCGATGTTTAATCTTTTCTTTAGTTCTCTGTACCTGTTTCGGATTGTGACTTCTGTGACACCTGCAACGTTTGCAACTTCTTTTTGTGTCCTTCTTTCACCCTTTAACAAGCCAGCGATGTAGACTGCTGCAGCTGCGACACCTGTTGGTCCGCGGCCACTAATCAATCCGTTTTCGATTGCGCTTTCAAGGATTTTTCTTCCTTCTTCCTGGACTTCTCCTGAAAGGTTTAATTCTGACGCAAACCTTGGAATGTAGTGAACTGGGTTTGTCAATGGAACGTTCAATTTGAGTTCTCTGACTAAAAACCTGT
>CAYIJY010000029.1:0-362 GCA_964363785.1 uncultured archaeon | reverse complement strand
CCTGTAAGTTCTTCCAATTTCTTTCTTTGTTAATCCGCTTGCTTCAGCCATTTCATTCAAAGTTCTTGGAACATTGTAATTTCTACATACAGCGTACAATACAGCCGCAACAACAGCTTCAATTAAGCGCCCCCTAATAAGGCCTTTTTTGACTGTTTGCCTGTAAAGCAATGCTGCTGCTTCGATTAATTGTTCTGGAATGTTTAAGTAAGAAGCAACCCTTCTAAGTTCAGTTAATGCAATTGAAAGGTTTCTTTGCATTGAAGAACTAATTGATGCCCTTTTATGCCACTTAATAAGTCTGTACATTTGTGCTCTACTCTTAGAAGACAACTTGTTTCCCCTAAGATCTGTTCCACGCC
>CAYIJY010000028.1:0-9514 GCA_964363785.1 uncultured archaeon | reverse complement strand
AAATTAGCAATCAACTTTACCTCATACGCGCAAGCAAAATAAGCCATCTCAGGTTGAAAACCTTTTTTTACCAAAGTATCAAAACCAGCCTTCACTAATTCAGATAGCCCACCACAAAGCACAGCTTCCTCGGCAAACAAATCAGAATAAGTTTCCTCTTCAAACTTACACTCATAAACACCAACACGTGTAAAACCACAGGCCTTTGACATAGCCAAAGCAAAATTCTTTGCATTACCACTCACATTTTGATGAACAGCAATCAAACCAGGAACGCCCTTTCCTTCCAAAAATAATCTTCTTTGTTCAGGTCCGGGTGAATGAGGCGCAAGCATAAACACATCAATATTTTTTGGAGGCTTAATGAATCCAAAAACAATGTTAAATCCATGCGAAAAACTCAGTGCTTTTTTTTCATTCAAAAATGGCTTCATTTCTTTTTCATAAACTTGCGCCTGCACTTGATCAGGCAAAAGAACATGAATGATATCTGCACTCTTAACTGCATCACTCACTGAATAAACTTCAAAACCATAATCCTTTGCAGCTTTAACACTTTTACTATTTGCACGCAAACCAATAATCACATTCAAACCAGAGTCATTCATGCACATGGCCTGCGCAGAACCCTGTGACCCAAAACCAATCACAGCAATTGTTTTGCCGTGCAAAATATTTGAGTCAACGTCTTTGTCTTTGAAAAATTTCATTTTTTTTCACTAAAGTGATTTTTTATATTGTATTCTTTTTTTTCTAATATATTCTTTAATTTTTTCAAGTGCATTGGCTTTAATTCGCCAGGTTTGTTTATAACTTAAATTATGTCGTTCTGATACTGCTTTTAGGTTTTCATCCTCAAGAATAGATAACATTATTTTTTTTTCAACACCAGAAAGGTCGGCATTCATAATAAGGTGGCTTAATGTAGTTTTAGTCTCTTGTTCTCCAAATCTAATTGCCTGCTTAATAGGCAATTCAAGTGAAAGCCAAATCCCCCTTAAAAGTACTGGAATGTTAGCATAACCTCTGGGCTTTTTTATATTCTTAGGTTTTAAAATTTTACGTGCTTGGCTTCTTAATCTCATTTTATTTATTTCTCTTTGCCTTGCATTAATAGTGCTTTTTATAAAATTCCTAAACAATTGGCCAATAAATGTAGAAAACTTATAATTTGACTTGTACAAATTAAGTCTTTCCATTGAATGTAAAATAAAATCTTGCAAAATATCCTCCTCTTCCAATCCAAGTCTTCTAAATCTTTGTAAATTTTGTCCATAAAACCTATTTACAATAAAAACAAATAAACGGTAATTATTTTTGATGAGTTTGTTTTTTTGATCTTCCGTGAATTTATTTAGCTCTTTTTTTTTTCTTTTCTCCCTTGCATTTGCACTGTTGGATTGGCTTCTTTTATTGGCTGTTTCTCTTGAAAAATCTACCTCCCTTAAATCGTGGGCATAATCAAGGTTTCTAATTGTTGTTTTATTCAACCGCACTATTTTTCCAATTTCAGTAAAATTTAAATCTGTGTTGGCAAGCAAATATTTTGCATCATTTATCTTTTTATTAGAAAAAGGTCTTCTTTTTGGCATATAATCATTTCACAAACTCAAGCCATTTGTAGTATTTTTTATCCTTTGCACGCGTAATGTCAAAAAACTTTTTCTGCAACTTAGTCGTAACATGACCCGGCTTTCCAGTTCCAATTACACGATTATCCACTTCAATTATTGGCGCAATCTCTGCAGCAGTTCCACTCAAAAAAGCCTCATCAGCAGTATAAAGTGTATCACGCGAAAACTTCTCCTCTTTAACTGGAATCTTAAAATCCCTTGCAAGCTGCAAAATAGAATCCCTTGTGACCCCTTCAAGAATGCTTTCTTTTGGAGGAGTAATCAAATGATTGTCACGAAAAATAAAAATATTTTCAGCAGAACCCTCACTAACAAACCCATCAGGGTCAAGCATAACCGCTTCATCATAACCAGCCTGCACAGCCTCATTTTTTGCCAAAGTAAAAGTAGAATAATTACCGCTTGTTTTGCTTTTAGTCATGACAATGTTTGCATCATGGCTTGCATAAGACGAAACCTTTACACGAATTCCATTTTCAACTCCTTTTTGCCCCAAATAAGCACCCCAATGCCAAGCCGCAATACCCATATTGACTGTGCAATCAGAACTTCCAATACCCATTCTGCCATAACCAAAAAAAGCAAGAGGACGAATATAACAAGAATCAAGTTTGTTCATGGAAACAAGTTCTTTGCATGCGTGAAAAACTTCATCAAAAGAATAAGGGACTTTCATCTGCATTATTTTTGCAGAATTATAAAAACGCTTTAAGTGCTCTTTAAGTCTAAAAATTGCAGGCCCTTTATGAGTTTCATTTGACCTTATCCCTTCAAAAATAGCTGTCCCATAATGAAGTGAATGCGTAAGAAAATGAACCTGAGCCTTATCCCACTCAACAAACTTGCCATCAAGCCAAACAAACTTTGTTGGAGTAATCATGGTTTTTATCTCAACTCTTTTGCTTTTGCTAAAACTTCTTCAAAATTAACTATTTTGTTGTTTTTAATCCTTATTCCTTCACTTTCAAGCAACTTTATCTTTTTCCTTAATCCGTGTGCATACCCACCGAGACTTCCATCGAATGACACTACGCGATGGCAAGGCGTTTTAGGTGAATTAGGATTTTTATTGCAAGCATTTCCAGCAGCACGAAAAGCTTTTGGACTTCCAACTGCTTTAGCAATCTCTTTGTAAGTAGTGACTTTTCCTCTAGGGATTCTATTTAATACAACCCAAATTTTTTCATTAAAATTCATGCCAGATACAATTGCTCACTTCTACTTTAAAATCCTTTTTTTCTCAAATTAACTTATGACTGAAGAAAAAATAAAAAAAATTACGTCAATGAAAGGAAAAGAAAAAATCTCAATGCTTACAACATACGATTATGTCACAGCTACGTATTTGAATGAAGCAAAAATAGACATTGGTTTAATTGGAGACTCTTTAGGCAATGTTTTACTTGGATATGAAAACACTTTACCAGTTACAATGGAAGAGATGATCCATCACACAAAAGCGGTTGCACGAGCGAAACCAAATTTTTTAATTGTAGGAGACATGCCAAATAAGTCTTGCATAAATCCAAAACTTGCATTAGAAAATGCACAAAAATTTATTCAAGCAGGAGCACACTCTGTAAAAGTAGAAGGTCCAGTAACTGAAGTTGTTGAAAAATTAATTTCAAATAACATTCCAGTCATGGGCCATGTCGGTTTGACTCCTCAATCAATAGTTGATTGGAAAGTTCAAGGAAAGGACACTCAAAGTGCACAAAAAATATTTGATGACGCGCTTGCACTAGAAAAAGCTGGTTGTTTTTCAATTGTAATAGAGACAGTTCCTGCAAGACTTGGAAAAAAAATAACCGAAAAACTAAAAATACCAACAATAGGAATAGGCGCAGGAATAGACTGCGACGGACAAGTTTTAGTGATAAATGACATGCTTGGCTTAAACGCAAAAGAATTCAAACCAAAATTTTTAAAGAAATACATGGACCTAAGGCCTCAAGTAATTGAAGCATTAAAGCAGTATAATCAAGAAGTAAAGAAAGGAATTTTTCCATCTAAAGAAAACTCTTATGAATAGTTTGCAATTTAGTTTTTTTCAAGGGATTTTACAATGCTAATAATCATAGCTGGTTTTGCAGGAAGTGGAAAAAGCACATTATCTGAATTACTTGGGCATAAATTCAGCCTAAACGTAGTTCATGCTTCTCACTTGTTAAAAGAACTTCAAACTAAGTCAGTAAACGAACTTGACATCAAAAATACTCAGGCTGGAAGTGGCTTTTGGGAATCAAAAGAAGGCCAAGAATTTTTAAAAAAAAGAGAACAAGACTTTTCAATGGACAAAGCACTTGACAAAAAACTACTTGAAATAGCTGAAAAAGGAAATGTTATTTTAGACAGCTGGACAATGCCTTGGCTTTCAAAAAAAGGATTCAAAATTTGGCTAAACGTTTCTCAACAAGTGCGCGCAAAAAGAGTAGCAGAAAGAGATAAATTGCCTGAAAAAGAAGTACTTGAAAAAATAAAAGAAAGAGACAAAAAAACAGCAGACATTTACAAAAAAATTTACGGGTTTGAAATAGGAAAAGACTTTACGCCATTTAACTTAGTGATTGACGCTAGCGATTTAAATGAAAAGCAAGTGTTTGACTTGGCAGTGAAAAAAATACTTGAAAGTGCAAAAAAATGACGCCTTTTACAGTCAAAAGAACTCCAAATCGAAAAAGATTACGTCGGTCAATTGATCGCACTGCTAAAAAAATTGCAAGAGATCATTACAAAAATATGTATTCAATTAGTCATTTAGAACATTTTGGTAGAAGACCAATTCATTTCCAAGCCTTAATGCGAGAAGTAAAAAAATATCTTGGAAGAAATTTATCTGGTAAAAAAATAGTTCAATTTGGAGCAGCTGCGGGAGTATTTGTACGTATGCTACAAAGAGAAAGAGCACAATCAATTGCATTAGATATAAGTAGCCAAGCAGAACAATACCAACAAAGACTAGGCGTGAAAAATAGAAACATTAGTGACGCACAATCACCAAAATTAGAAGACAATAGTATAGATGCAGTTGTTAGTGATCGCTTTTTGTTATCTGCTTATGGTTCTATAGACGATAAAGTTGTTTTGAATCAGGCTTGGAGAGTTTTAAAACCAAATGGTTTTCTTTTTATTGAAAATTCAGAAGGTTATATTTTTACAGTTAAAAATGTAGAATCTTCTTTGCGTAAACATGGATTTAAAATAATTAAAAATGAACCAATAAATGTAAGAAAAACATTTCCAATAAGAGGAAAGGGAAAACAAGAAGACACAAGCAATTTCTTATTTATTGAATTATCAGAATTTAAAATTCCACCACGTAGACTTATATTACAAAAAGTTACTAAAAATTAATTCTAGTGCCCAAGTCCTTTTGCTGCTAACTTGATGTCTTCGCCTGTGACAGTTTTTCTGTTTGCGTGCTTTGCAAATTCAGTTGACATCCGGCTGATCTTAACTGCATGTTCTTCCAAAATATCAGCTAATTGTGTTGCAGCATCTTCACTTACTCTCATGCCGCCACCTTTTCTAATCAAGCGATCAACTGCCGCTAAAGGCAAAACTCTTTCGTTCAAATAAATACCCCCATTATTAAAACAAATTTGAAACAACTAAATTATAAAAAGAACAGGTTTAAAGCCACATTTTTCCAAACAAATCTCTAAAAAAACCCCTTTTCCTGTTTTAAGGATTTTTTGACCAAGCACTTCATTAAATAAATTTAATTTTTCTTAAAATCTAATGGAAGATAAAAAATGACCGAATTTATAACTCACCCTTTAATCAAGCCAAACACAATCCAGTCAAGAGTCTACCAAGAAGTCTTAGCCGCGCGCGTAATGGAAAAAGGAAACACACTAGTTGTCGCACCAACTTCCTTAGGAAAAACAATAGTAGCAGTACTAGTTGCAGCATTCCAGCTTGAAAAAAATCCAAACTCAAAAGTTTTAATCTTGGCTCCAACAAAACCTTTGGCCGCACAGCACTTTAAATCATTTGCAAACTTTCTAAACATTCCACAAGAACAAGTTTCACTTTTTACAGGCTCAACAAACCCACAAGAGCGCCAAAAAATGTGGGAAGAATCAAAAATAATCTGCGCCACACCACAAACAATTGAAAATGATTTAATAACAGAAAAAATTACACTCAACAATGTATGCTTGGCAGTCTTTGACGAAGCACACAAAGGAGTCAAAGAATACAGTTACGTTTACGTCGCACAAAAATACATCAAACAAGAACCAAATGCACTTATTTTGGCCTTGACTGCTTCACCAAGCTCAGAAGAAGAAAAAATCCAAGACCTATGCAAAAACCTTTTCATTAAAAACATTGAAATCAAAACAGAAAAAGACATAGACGTTGCACCATTCACACACGACATTGACGTAGAATGGATAAAAGTTGAATTACCACTTGAGTTTTTGCAGGCAAAAAAGCATTTTGAAATTTTTATGAAAGAACAATTATTATTTTTAAGAAAACTAGGTTACGCGCGTTCAGTTAACCAAAATTTTTTTGGAAAAAAACAAATGCTTGAACTCCAACAGCGCATTCGAAAAGACTTGGCTTACAAAGCAAAAGCACAACCATCAATTTACGCAGCTTCGTCAAAACTTGCAATGCTCTTAAAGATTAGCCACGCACACACTTTACTTGAAACACAAGGTGTGGCACCACTTTGCAAATACATTGAGACCCTTGAAGACCAACACTCAAAAAACGCTTCAAAGGCAATCAAAGCACTTTTTTCAAATGAAGAAATAATTGCTGCATTTTCAATTGCAAGAAAACTCCATGAAAAAAAAGTTTTACACCCAAAAGTGCCAAAGCTTTGCGAAATACTTACAGAATATTTTACAAAAAACCCAGAAAGCAAAGTACTTGTCTTCAACCATTACCGCGCGTCAATCATGGAACTTGAAGAGACACTTAACAAACTTCCTTTGATTAAAGCAAAGAAATTCATTGGCCAAGCAAACAAAGAAGGAGAAAAAGGACTAAAACAAAAAGAACAAATTGAATTAATCCAAGAATTTAAAGAAGGAAAATATAATACATTGATTTGTTCTTCTGTAGCTGAAGAAGGGCTTGATATCCCAAACGTTGACCTAGTTATTTTTTTTGAACCTGTTCCAAGCGAAATAAGGCTAATACAAAGACGAGGAAGAACTGGTAGGTTTGCTAAAGGCCGTGCAATTATTTTGATGGCAAAAGGCACACGCGACGAAAGTTATTATTATTCATCTATGTCAAAAGAAAAAAAAATGCACACAACACTGCACAGACTAAAAGCAGAAAGTGTTTTGCCAAAACAAAGCACACTTACAAGTTACGTTGAAAACAAAGACCAAATTTTAGTATACGTTGACACACGCGAACATTCAAGCACTGTTGCAAAAGAACTTGAAGAACTTGGCGCATTAATCAAAATAAAACAACTTGACGTTGGAGACTATGTTCTAAGTGATGATGTTGTGATTGAAAGAAAATCTACTGAAGATTTTTTGGAAAGCATGCTTGACGGAAGACTATTCAATCAATTAATCATGATGACTTCAAACCACTCTTCTCCTTTAATGTTAGTTGAAGGTGAAATGGAAGACTTATTTACTTTGCGAGACATTCACCGTAACTCAGTAATTGGGGCATTAAGTTCAATTGCTTTGAGTTACAAAGTTCCAATTCTTTTTACAAAAAATGCAAAAGAAACCGCAGAATTTGTTTACTTAATTGCAAAACGTGAGCAATTAAAGGGCGATAAAGAAATTCGTTTACGTATTGGCAGAAAAAGCCCAAGCTTGCCTTTCTTGCAAAGATTTATTGTTGAGTCACTTCCAACTGTTGGTCCAGTTTTGGCTCAAAGTTTGTTAAAAAAATTTGGAACAATCAAAAACCTTGTGAATGCAACTGAAAAAGATTTACTTGAAGTTGACAAAGTCGGCCCAAAAAAAGCAAAACAAATTGTTGATGTGCTTACAAAAGAATTCAAAGAAGAATAATTTTAGAGGTTTTTCTTTATTTCATCCCAAGACTGAAATTTTCCTTGCGAAAACTGTTTTTTGCCTGCCCTTATTGCTTTTAATTCCTCTTTTGTTGGTTTTTCTTTTTTAATAATTAAAGAAGTTATTTTTTGATCAATTTCATTAAGTTTTGATGAAATTTGTTTAAGACTTGATTGAGACATAAAAACCAAATATAATCTGCTTTATTTCTAATTAAAAAGCTGTCGTGAAATTACCTTTCAAGCAAAGCCAAACTCATTTTTTCTAAAACTAGTAGTTCAAGTGCATTTTTTTTGTCAAAAATTGTCTTGAGTTCTTTTTCAGAAATGTTGTAAGCTTTCATTATTTTGTCCTTTTTTGGAATAAATTTCTTTTCTTTAAACTCAATCATTTCCTTTACTTCTTCCAGTTTTTTTTGAAGTTCTTTTTTGTCCTTGTCTGCAATAATTATTATACAATCATTTTGGCCTTCTTTTAAGCCCGCCAAGTCAAGTGCGTCATTTAATTGACGTTTAGCTGTCAAGACCAAAAAAAACTCTAAAGAAAGATTACTCATTTTGTTTGACCTTGATTCAAACAAACTTGCGGCATGATTTAGTGCATAAAATGGCTGTTTTTCGGAAGAAATAAAGTCATTTGAAAAGGCTTGGGCAAAACCTGTGTTTGTCTCCATTTCAGAAAGCCTTTTAATTGTTGTCGAGAGATTATTTACTTTGGCGTAACCGCTTTTAATTTGAACAAAATAATCATTTATTTTTTTAATCATGAAAAATTCTTTTACTAAAAATGTTTTAAAGGTAAGCTAAATGACTCAATGGCATCAAAAATCAAAAAGAAAGATTTCAGGCGGAATTAGGACTTCTGTCAGAAAGAGTGACAAAAAGCTCTCTTCTAAAGGAAACGAACCAACTGAATCTACTGTTGTTGATGAAAAAACAGGCCAAAAGATAGTCCATGGTAAAATAATGGGTGGCAGCACAAAGCAAAAGCTTGCAAAAGCTACTTTTGCCAATATTTCAACCGGCAACAAGGTAGTCAAGGCAAAGGTCTTGAGTGTTGTTGAAAACAAGGCAAATAGACTTTACACAAGACGAAATATTTTAACCCAAGGCGCAATAGTCAGGGTTTCTGCAGACGGCCAAGAAAAAACCGCAAAAGTTACCTCAAGACCAGGTCAGACAGGAAGCCTTAGTGCAATCTTTTTTGACATGCCAAAGGAAATGAGCCAAAAAATAGCCGAAAAAGCAGCCAAAAAAGAGAAAGCACAAGCTGAAAAAAAACCAGTTGCACCAAAAATCTAGTTTTTATAAAATTAAAAGGCCTTAAAAAGGCTAATCTTAAGCTGTTTCTTGATAGCACCAAAAAGTTTATAAACTTTGGGAGGGGCTATTCTTTATATAGGTTTCGAATGCATCTTAATTTTTCATAAAATTTTATTGCATTATATGGTGGGGTAGTGCATTTATCACCTATTTAATTTCATAATTCTAATTAGTGAAAAACAATTCTGTTGGTGGAGGGTAACAAATGAGTACCGAAAAATGTCCTGAATGCGGTTCAAAGAAAATTGTAAGAGACGACGAAATGGGGGAAGCTGTATGTGGTCAATGCGGCTTAGTGTTGTCTGAAGAAATGGTTGACTTAGGAAAAGAATGGAGAAGCTTTGACTCTGACCAGCTAGAGGAAAGAGCAAGAACTGGCTCTCCAAGTAAATATGTCAAACTAAACAAGGGTTTAGTCACAATGATTGACCGTAGAGGTACTGATTTGAGAGGAAATAAACTTTCTTCAAAAAGCCGTGCTCAGATGTACAGGTTAATTAAGTGGCATAAAAGGGCATCAATTAGTTCTTCAATGCAAAGAAACCTTTCA
>CAYIJY010000027.1:8827-9557 GCA_964363785.1 uncultured archaeon | reverse complement strand
AAAAGTTAGTCAAAACTGTAAAAGAAATCTTTAGAATTAAAAAAGAACAAATTGAGCAAGAAGCTAACACTAAAGAAAAAAGACGATTACTTACAAAACAAATGTGGAATAGTATTGTGAATACAAAATTAAAACCTGTTAGTGCTTTAAGTATTGGATATAATTTGCAACAAATAAATAGAAGAAAAACTCAAAATCCCCAAAAAAGAGGAATTATAACCGATCTCGTCACAAAAGCGCACGCAGGAGATAATGTTGCGTTGGAAAAACTTTTGAGGATTAAAGGCCAACAAATTGACAAATATGTTTTGCGCACGGAATTTACAAGACAACAAATTGTTGAGGCTTATATTGATCAGATAAAAAATAGCAATCTTAAAAACCCTCATGTTAGGGCCAGTGTAGCAGTTACTATTTCATACCTCAGAAAAAAGAGAAGTGGTTAAATGCCGAATAACTTGACAATGGTTGAAGCAATTAATCAGGCAATGATGCAGGAAATGCAAAGAGACGAAAGCGTCATGTTGTTAGGTGAAGACGTCGGAATAGATGGAGGGGTTTTTCGTGCATCGCAGGGTTTGTTTGCAAAATATGGGGAGAAAAGAGTTATTGACACGCCGCTGGCTGAATCTGGGATTGTTGGTGTTTCGATTGGACTTGCGTTAAATGGATTTAGGCCTATTGGGGAAATACAGTTCAGTGGTTTTTTGTACCCTGGTTTTGACCAGTT
>CAYIJY010000027.1:0-8817 GCA_964363785.1 uncultured archaeon | reverse complement strand
CAGGACGTTATAGGAATAGAACAAGGGGGCAAAGAAATGTGCCAATGGTTGTGCGCACTCCGTGCGGCGGCGGAATCAGGGCGCCAGAGCACCACAGTGAAAGTGTGGAGGCTTACCTTGCGCACACTCCTGGATTAAAGACTGTAATGCCTTCAACTCCGTATGACGCAAAGGGATTGCTTGTGAGTGCAATTAGGGATGCTGATCCTGTTGTTTTTTTGGAGCCAACAAAACTTTATCGCTCTGTAAAGCAGGAAATTCCTGAAGAATTGTATGATGTGCCGATTGGAAAAGCAAATGTAGTGCAGGAAGGAAATGACGTTACATTGGTTTCTTGGGGTGGAATGGTCAGAGTGTGCAATGAAGCAATTGAAAAGCTTGGCGAAAAATATTCTGTTGAATTAATTGATTTGCGTACAATTTACCCCCTTGATGTTGACGCAGTGATTGGTTCGGTAAAAAAAACCGGCAGGTGTGTTGTTGTGCATGAGGCTGCACGCACTTGTGGCTTTGGCGCGGAAATCAGTGCACTTGTGAGTGAAAGTGATTTGTTGTCTTTGAAAGCGCCTGTTGAGAGGGTCACTGGTTTTGATGTTGTAATGCCTTTGGCTAAGTACGAAAATTTTTATTTGCCAAATGAGAAAAGAGTAAGCAGGGCAATTGAAAAGGTCATGGGGTTTTGAGAGTGAGTTTAATGCCGCGAACACATGTAGCAAATAGAAGTGTTCTAAAAGTACAGAGCAATCTGCTCACAAAGACTCGAAGAAAAGATCCAAATGCTTTTTCCCAATTGCTTGAATTAAATTCTCATGCAATCGCACAAGCAGTCAGAAGAGCCGGGACATCTAAAGGGGAGCTAAATTATTATCTTTGGAAAAGAATAATAAATACAAGAACAACTTCTGTGCCAATCTTAATTGAAGAGGCTACACGGCAAGCATCACGCAAATTTCGAAAAGAAAAAGAAATCAGAAAAATAAGTGGCGGAATGTTAAATGTTGCTAGTAATGCATTTAACCCAGAATATGCTGCAAGAAAAAAGGAAATAATTAAAGAAATTGAAAAAATTGTTTTAACTTATTTTAAACATGTAAGCGTACCAAAAAGTGCAGCAAAAAAGAATAAGGCCATGTTTATTAGGCACTATTTGCAAGGAATGCCTATTACAAAAAGCTCAAAAAGACGACACCGACAAAGTGGTCATTTAACAGTTACAACTGCTTTAGGTGTTTTGACTCAAAATACTAGATTTATGAGGCTTGTTAAGGAATTGCAAGAGGTAATATCTAGTGGCTCTTGAGTTTCGTTTTCCGGATGTTGGTGAAGGAATCACTGAAGGCACTTTAGTCAAGTGGCTGGTTAAAGAAGGCGAAAAGGTTAAGGCTGATCAGCCTGTTGCGGAAGTTGAGACTGGAAAGGCTGTTGTTGAAATTCCAAGCCCAAAGGCTGGAGTCATGAATAAGTTTTTTTTGAAAGAGGGTGAAGTTGTAAAGGTTGGCCAGGCTCTTTTTTTGCTTGCAGATGAAGGAGAGAGAGTTGATGCAAAAAGCACGCAGGCAACTGAAAGTAAGCCAGCGAAGCGCGAGTCTGTTGGGATTGTTGGTGATTTGAGTGGAAAAGTTGAGGAATTAAAGCCGCAGGCAAAAAGCTCGCCTGCAAGTTCAATTGATGAGAATGTGTATGCTTTGCCTGCAACAAGAAAACTTGCAAAGGATTTAGGAATTGATATTTCAAAAGTCAGGGGAACTGGCCAAGGCGGAAGAGTTACCAGTGAGGATGTGCAAAAGGCAAGCACCAAGGCAAGTGAGGAAAAACCAAAGTCAAGTGCGCCGTCTGTGAACTTTGACCGCTTTGGAAGGATTTTGAATATTCCGCTTACGCCTGTGAGAAAAGAGATTGCAAAGGCAATGAGCTTGTCAATGTATTCTTCGCCGCATGCAGTTGCAATGGAAGAAATTGACGTGACTGAACTTGCAAAAGTACGCGAAAGGCAAAAAGTATTTGCGGAAAACAAGGGAATTCACTTGACTTACATGGCATTCATTGTAAAGGCAATTGTTGCCGTGCTAAAGGACCATTCTTATTTGAATGCATTTTTTGATGAGTCAAGGCAGCAAATAATTGTAAAGCAGTACTATAACATTGGGATTGCGGTTGACACGCCTGCCGGCTTGATGGTGCCAAATGTAAAGGACGCAGAAAAGAAAAGCATTTTGAGTGTCGCGCATGATATTGAATTGCTTGCGCAAAAGGCGCGTGACAGGACAATTGCAATTGAAGAACTGCAGGGCGGGACTTTTACTATCACTAATTATGGTTCTATTGCAGGGCTGTTTGGTGTTCCGATAATTAATTATGGGGAGTCAGCGATTCTTGGAGTTGGAAGGATAGTTGAAAAGCCGGTTGTGAAAGGCGGGCAGATTGTGATTAGGAAAATGATGCCTGTGTCATTGTCGTTTGACCATCGCGTTGTTGACGGAGCGCAGGCAGCGGAATTCTTGGCGGACTTAAGAAAGCATTTGGAAGACCCAGAGTTTTTGTTAATTGAATTAGATTAATATCTACATAACCAATTTTCACTCTGCTATTTTTTAATAAGCACATTCCAAAAAATGTTGTATGAAAAAATTCACGCTTGATGCAGAATCTAAAAACGCCCGTGCTGGAAGACTACTAACTGCACACGGAGTAATCAAGACACCTTTTTTCATGCCTGTTGCAACTAAGGGTTCTGTCAAATTATTGTCTAATGAAGAGGTTTTGAGCACTCAAACGCAATGCATGATTAGCAATGCATTTGTGTTGTCATTAAAGCCTGGGCTTGAAGTAATCAAAAAGCACGGTGGCTTGCATAAGTTCATGAAGTGGGAAAAAGGCTTGTTTACTGATTCGGGCGGTTTTCAGGTTTTAAGTAAAGAGTTTTGCCTTGGGTTAAGTGATGAGGGAGTGCTTTTTAGAAATCCATATGATGGAAAAAAAATGCTTTTTACGCCGGAGCATGCTATTAAGATTGAGAATTCTTTGAGTAGCGATGTTGCAATGTGCCTTGATGATGTGCCACTTGCGGGCGTTGATAATTTGCGTTTAAAGGAGTCTGCAGAAAGAACAACAGCTTGGGCAAAAAGATGTTTAGACGCGCATGAAAACAAAAAGCAGTTGTTGTTTGGAATTTGCCAGGGCGGAGTGAACAAAAAGTTAAGGGAAAAAAGTGCAAGAGAAATAAGTGAAATGGATTTTGACGGAGTGGCAATTGGTGGTTTGGCAATTGGAGAATCAATGAGTAAAATGTTTGAGGCTGCACAATTTGCATTAAATATTTTGCCAAAAGAAAAACCGCGTTATTTGATGGGCCTTGGTTCAGTACAGGAATTAGTGAAAGCAGTTGCTAGTGGTGTTGATTGTTTTGATTCTGCATTCCCAACAAGGACTGCACGACATGGTTTAGGTTTTTCAAGTAAAGGAAACCTTAACATTGACGGGGCAAAGTTTAAGCTTGATTTAAATCCACTTGACAAAAATTGTGAATGTTTTGTTTGTAAGACTTACACAAGATCTTATATTCATCACTTGGTGAAAACAAAAGAAGAAAATGGTTTGAAGTATTTGAGTTACCATAATCTTTTTTTTGTGCAGAGTTTAATGAAAAAAATCAGAGCAGAAATTGTTGAAGGAACTTTCAAGGAAAAAAATTATTTTGCAAAATAAATTATTTTTTGTTTTTCAAGTATTCAAGTGCTAGTGGAATAATTGAAAGAAAAATAATTCCAAGAACAAGAAAAGTTAGGTATTCTTCTGCTTGTGGAAAAACTTGACCCAAAAAATAACCTAAACTTACAAAGATTGTTGTCCACAAAAATCCGCCAAATAAATTGTATGTGACAAATGTTTTGTAATCCATTTTTACTATTCCTGCAAATATTGGAGTGAATGTTCTTACTGCGGGGACAAAGCGTGCAAGGACTATTGTTTTTTTTCCGTGTTTTTTGTAAAAGTTTTCTGCTTGCTCTAGTCTCTTTGGTTTAAAGAGCCATGAATTTGGTCTGACAAAAAAACCTCGGCCCCATTTTTGACCCATAAAGTAACCTGCTTGGTCACCTAAAACAGCTGCTATAAAGATTGTGATCCAGACTAAAATTACGTTAAAGTACCCTTGAGAAGCTAATAGTCCTGCAACAAAAAGTAAAGAATCGCCGGGTAAAAAGAATCCAAAGAATAGGCCTGATTCTGCAAAAACTATGGCAAATAAAGCTAAATAACCAAATTGTAGTATTAGGCTTTCAATTTGGGAAAACAGCCAGTCCATGCACGAAAAAGTAGCCAAATCCTGTTTTTAAAGTAACGCAAAAGACCTTCGTTCCAGTTTGTTCCAAGTAAAGTATTTAAAGTGGCTAAATGCATTTTGTTCATGGTTTCAAAGAATTTTTTTGCGGCAAGCATTTTGGTAGTTTTAATGCTTGTGTTAAGTGGTTGTACACAGATACCTCAGCCACCTGATCCAAATAACGGCATGGTCACACTTAAGACAATCAAAAATAGTTATACTGCTGGCGAGG
Source organism: uncultured archaeon (assembly GCA_964363785.1). Taxonomy (GTDB): domain Archaea; phylum Iainarchaeota; class Iainarchaeia; order Iainarchaeales; family GW2011-AR10; genus JACQJF01. The sequence goes on along the minus strand of CAYIJY010000027.1, from coordinate 4,264 downwards.
AGTTAAGTCTTGAGATTGAAAACAATACCGACAAAACAATTCATTTCTATGATTTTTTCTCGCATTGTTCAAACGTTTATGACTATATAAAAGTGTTAAAGAGAAATAATGATGGCACTTTTTCACCTGCATCTTTGATTGCACCTGAGTGTTATGCTACTCCGCAAACAAAAGAATTGCTTGCAGGAAGAAAAGCAACATTCACTTGGAATACAAGTGCTTTGGAAGAAGGAGTTTACAAAATAGAGAATCAGTATTCTTTTGAAACAAGACAGGAAGAAACAAATGACCTGCCTCCAACACCAAACTTACCTGCACAAGAAAGAGTAATGCGTATTCAAAGCAATGAGTTTACAGTTGTAGGAAATGTTGAGTTAGAGACAACAAAAAGAAGTTACCAACCTGGAGAAACTATTGAAGTTCAGTATAATGGCCGGAATGAAATTTCTTTTTATAATGGGTTTGAAAATCCCTGTGGTGGTGAAGTAAAAATTTTGAAAAAAGGTTTTCTTGGATTTGAGGAAGTTACTATTTACAAGAGGCCTGTATTGGAGCCTGTTGCTTGTACTCAAGAAATGAAATACAGAATTAGGTTAAGCACTGGAGAAAAAATTGGCGTTGGCCAATTCAAGAAACTTTATGATGGATTTGGAAACCAAGTTTCCTTCAAAGGAACTTACAAACTTGAAATAAATGGAATAGAAAGTAATGAGTTTGAAATTGAAAATAATCCTAATGGAATTCAAGTAATTACAAATAAGAAAGTTTACGAGGGAAATGAAGGCGTTTTAATTGAATTGTTTAATTATTCTCAAAACAAAATTTATCTGCCAGAAAAGTGTTCCTCTGACCTTGATGTTACAGTTTTGAAAAAAATTGACGGAGAATTCACGCCTGTTGAAATTGGAGGGCAATATGGAGGAATTATTTGTACTTCTCCAAATGATAACACCGTTCACCGTTATGAAGTTGACTTAAAGTCAAGCAAGCAAGTATTCAATTGGAGTACGGTAGTTGAAAGTTCAAGTGTGGTTTATGATGAGGATGGAAATGAAATTGAAGATGCAGGAATATACAAAGTTAGAGTAAAGTATTCTTCGGAGTTTGAGGTTACTGGCACTGACACATACGATAATGAGATTGGAAAACCAGTTCCACCATTCATGGAAGTTGAAAGCAATGAGTTTGAAATTTTAGGTGGAGAGCAAATAGAAATACCAAGTGACTTCCAAGTTACATTAGTAAGACAAGGTTGTTTTGGGACATGCCCAATTTACACGCTTACAGTGAATGCGGATGGAAGTGTGGATTATAACGGTTCACGGTTTGTAATGGTTGAAGGAGAGCAATCTTCTAAAATTAGTTTAAAGAATGTAAAAAAATTAATTAAGAAAATAAATGAAATAAATTATTTTTCACTTAACAATGAATACACTTATAATGCAACTTTTGATGTAGGATCAGCCAGTACAACTGTAATAATGAACGGAAAGACTAAATCTATCTTGCATGCATTTGAGGACACAAGTGCTCCGGAAGAATTAACTGAGTTTGAAGATTTTATAGATGAAATTACAAATTCGGGGGCTTTTTGGGTTTATTTTGATTCTATTCAATATCTATCTTATTTACCAAAGCAATGTGGAAATAATCCTTGGGACATTTGGCATGCTGACTTAAACAGAGTCTATATACAGCCACCAACCGAAGAGCAGATTTTGAAAGAATACTATCAGACAGTGCAGAATATTGAAGTAATTGAATATGTGAATATACCAAATCAGTATTCAGTTTGTCTATCTTGTGATTGTGCAAGAGGAGACATAGTTAAGGTTTTAGTAGATAATGAAAATGTTGAAACAATGCTTGATTTAGGTTGGAATTCCACCGAATAGCATTCTACGAAAAATCTGAAATCTTTTTTTGTTTTCCAAAGTTAGAAAGAATTGTTGACACTTGCAAGTATTTTTGAATTGGAACTTGCAAATGAGTTGAAATGTATTGTAATGCAAGTTTGTGGTCCGAAAACAAGATTGGTTTTTTTGTTAAAGCTTGACGAACAGTTTCTCTGATTACCCAAACCCCAAGTGGAACCGAATAATCGCTTGTGATTTCTCGAAAAACTATGGCTGTGCCTTGACGTTTTCTTTTCGTTAATTGCTCTGTGACTGCTAATCGTGCTGCGTAGTATGCGCCTGTAATGTTGTCTGCGTAATTTGTTCTTCCAGAATAGTTTTCAAAGTCGACTATTATGTGCGGGTCTTTTGTTTCTTCAATTGCCCAGCCTGCTCCAGGGAGCCAACATTCAAGCATTTCAAAACTCCAAGTGTTTGGGCAAAGCAAAACAAAAAAATGGTTCCCTAAATAAGATTCTTTGTAGAGTTCAAATTCATTTATTTGTGTATTGTGCTTTACCTCTTCGTTAATTAAATACTGTGAGACGTTTGAGTCTATTGCTGTTATTGACCAGCGTGTTGGAGTTAGTTTTCTGTTTTTTTGAACACCTAAAGTCCCTGCACTAAGTATTCTTGAAAGATAATGCACTGGCAGCCCGTCTTGGTAGAGTTCGGTCATTGCTGGGAGTGCTTTTGTGTTTTTGTCGTCAATAAATGAGTCTACTTTTTTTGGGATTTTTGGGTTTTCAATTAAACGCATAAGAGACAAGTCTGCGCTTGCTCCGATCGGTGCCACTGTGTCGTTAAAGGAAAGGCTTGTTGATGGCTTTGTTTTTAGAATGAATTCTGACTCAACAGGTTTTACTGAGAGTGCTGCTTGCTGGATTTCATTTAATTGCTTGTTTGGATCAGCTGCGCTTTTTACTAGCATGCTTATTTTTGGCTGGATTAATTGCAAACGCATTTCGATTATTTCTTGTGAAGTTTTTCCAAACCAAGCACTTGGGTTTTCCAGTTCAGTGTTGTCCTGTGTTCCTGGATTTGCAAGTGGGGCAATTGAGACTTTTGGGTAGTTTGTCCATGAGACAAATGTGCCAGGTGGTGATGAGGCATCAAATTGCCGGTCTTTTATTTGCACGAGTGTTCTTTGTTTTGACTCGAATTTTTCTATGATTGGACACTTTGGCAATCCACACCACAAGCGGCCTTTGCAACGGATGCATAAACTTGGAGTTATTGGCAACATGAATTAAGAGTGGTTGGAAGTGTAAAAAAAAGTTCACTTTCTTCTTGAGCGTCTTGAAGTGACAGTGGTTTTTGGTTTTCTTTTTGAGATAGAAAATCTAGGTTTATTGTGCTTTACCTCTAAAAGTCTTTTTGAATGATTTATTCTTCTATAAAGACCCCTTATTTCGTTTACAATGAAATTATATCCGCGGTTGTCTTTGTTTTCATGATAATGCAATAAATCCGTTAAATATGATTTCAATTCAGTTCCATAAGAAGCCGAAAAACCTACTAGGCCAGAAGCATCAATAGTTCTTCTGCCACTCATTCTTAAAGCTTTTTCAAGCCTAGAGCTTTCAGTTAAGCTTCTTATTATAGCAAGGTAAACTCTGCTAAAATTTTGGTCTTTTTGCATAATCAACTGTATTTTGCCTAGTGCTTCTCTGCTTAAATCAAAGTTAGTCGGCGTTTTCTTTTCCATAGTATAAAAAGAGTTAATGGGCGTTATTAATTATTTAGCTTGGTTTTAAAATGGATTTTTAATTAATTTGACTAAAAAAGTTAATTTGGTGAAAATTTGATTATTGGTTTAGTTGGAAGGAATGCAGCAGGAAAGACAACCATAATTGAGTACTTGGCTAAAAAGGGTTTTTTGGCTTACTCGCTTTCTGATGCTTTAAGGGATGAAGCAAAAAAGCAGGGTTTAGAGCCAGTGCGAGAGAACCTGATTTCGCTTGGCAACAAGTTAAGGGAAGAGTTTGGTGCGGGGGTTTTGTCTGAAAAAATAATGAAGAAAGTCAGGCTTGACAGAAATTGTGCAATTGACTCTATCAGGACGCCTCAGGAAGCTAATGTGTTTTTGGAGAATGGCGAGTTTGTTTTGTGGTTTGTTGATGCGCATCAAAATGTTCGTTTTGAGCGTACAAAAAAACGTGCCCGTGCGGGGGATCCAAAAACAATTGAAGAGTTCAAGAGAATTGAAGAGATTGAAGAGAATGGAAAAATTCCAACAGAGCAGAACTTGAAAAAAACAATTAGCTTAGCGCATATTGTGATTGAGAATAATGGTTCACTTGATGAGTTGTACAAAAAAGTTGACAGTGCACTTGCAAAGGCGTTTAATGAAATGCCGCGGCCAAGTT
>CAYIJY010000026.1:0-10332 GCA_964363785.1 uncultured archaeon | reverse complement strand
GGAAATAATGGTTAATGGTGTTGAGAGGAATGTTTTTGTTTTTCACCGAAAGTTTGGGATGTGTAAGTCAAATGTTTTGTTGTCGCAGACTGAACTTGATTCTGTTGTGAAAAGGATTTCTGTTTTGAACAAAAAACAGTTTGGCGAGAACAGGCCGTTTTTGGATTCTCGTTTGCTTGATGGCGAGAGGATTAATGCTACTTTTTCCAGTGTTACTCCGCTTGGGGCTACTTTGACTATCAGGAAGTTTACTGCGACTCCTTTGTCTGTTGTTGATTTGATTGAGAGAAAAACTATCTCAAGTGAGTTGGCTGCTTTTTTGTGGTTAATGGTTGAGGGTTTTAATGTAAAGCCAATGAACATTCTTGTTGCTGGCGGAAGCGGTTCAGGAAAAACAACTACCTTGAATGTGTTGTGTTCTTTTGTAAGACACAGTGACAGGGTTATTACAATTGAGGACACTGCTGAGTTAAATTTGGGGAGCCGTGAAAACTGGGTTAAGATGGAGACTCAGCCAAAGATTTTTGACTCTGCAGAAATAACTATGGATGATCTTTTGAGGAATTCTTTAAGGATGAGGCCGGATCGTGTTGTTCTTGGTGAAGTGCGTGGTGTCGAAGCGCAGACTCTTTTTGTTGCAATGGATATTGGGCATGAAGGCAGCATGGGTACTTTGCATGCAAATAATTCAAATGAAGTCATGGTTAGGTTGACTTCTCATCCAATGTCTGTTCCTGAGTCAATGATTTCTCTTTTGGATTTGGTTATTGTGCAGTCTAGGATGCAGGTTAAAGGCAAGGGAACAATCAGGCGTATAACTCAAGTGTCTGAAGTTTCGTCACTTGAAAAAAAGGCTTTGATTGCAACTATTTTTGAGTGGGACAGGACAACTGATCAAATAAAGCGAACTGATATTCCAAGTGCGGTAATAGAGACTCTTGCTGAAAAGACCCAGATGACTAAAAAGGAAGTCATGAAGGAAATTATTATACGTAAGAGGATTTTGGAGTACATGGTTGCAAAGAAAATAAAGGACACCCCTGAAGTTGAAATGGTTATTCAAAAGTATTATTTTGATCCAGAGTCTGTGCTTGAGATGGTTGTAAGGGAATTAAGGCAATGAATTTTTGGCACCGGAAATGAGGTATCCAAAAACTTAACTTTTTTTTCACGCTTATTGTTCTCTATGCAAAATGTTTCTCCTTTTGGTTTGTCTGACAACAGTAATAATTGTCCTTCCTGTGGTTTTACTTTAGTTGAAACACATTCAAAATGCTTGTGCAATCGCTGCGGCTATAACAAAGGCTGTTGTGAATTAGGTTAAATTTTTTGAAAAAACTTTAATGTACTCTGCTCCTTGGCTCCCGTTTTTTGACTCAAACAAAATAATTTCTTTTACCAAAACTTCTGCAAAAAAGTTTTTGTTCTCTAGTTTTCCAATCAACTCAGTGGTTTCTTTTTTGTTTAATTTTTTGTTTCTTGCAATTGTCAAATGCGCGTGAAATGAGTCTTCGCTAATCTTGAGTTTTTGTTTTAGTTCTGAGTTTATTTTTTTCAAATAATTTTTTTCGTCAATTATTTTTATCCAGATTACTTTGTCATTAAACTGGTTTATTCCTTCAAGCTTTATTTTGAATTCAGGAATAGAAATTTCTTTTAGTGTCTCTATTGCTTGTTTTTCTTTTTCTTTATCCACAAATCCAAAAAAGAGCAGTGTAGTGTGTAGGTTTTCTTTTTTGACTGGTGTTACTTGGTGCGGCATGTTTGTTAAGAGTTTTTCAAAGATTTTTTCTTTGAGTTTTTTTGGCGTGTCAATTCCAATGAATAATTTTTTTAGTTTAGTTTTTTCTTGCATGCTTGCTCAAATTTTTTTAGTATTTCGTAGTTTTTTTCCAGTTTTTTGTTTGCTTTTGCAACAAGTATTTTTGCATAGTTTTTGTCTATAAGTATTTTTTTTCCTTTTTTTACTGGGCAGGAAATGTGCTGGGTTCCGTTTATTTCAAAAATTATTTTTCCTTCTTTTAGGACCTGTATTCCGCCTCTTTTTATTCCGCAGTCTTTTACTACTTCAAGGAATTTTCTTGCGTTTTCCTCGTTGTTTGTGCCTACGTGAAGAATAAATGGCTCCATTTTGAACCAGAGTTCATCTTTGCTTTTTTTGTTTAGTTCTTTCCAGATTTCTTGGAATTTGACTGTTCTGTGCCATTTTGCGTGAAATGCGGCTTCTTTTTTTGTCTCTTGTTTGTTTACTTCCAAAAGCACTATTCGTCCGCTGCAGCTGCTTGAGGTAAAGTAGTTGTCTGTGCTTTCCATAAATTTGCAAAAACTTATTGCTTGGGGGTCAACTTTTTGTTTTTCCAAGGCTTCAAAAAAGGTTTTTTTGTGATTTTGTTTTATCATTTGAAAACGCGTTTGTTCTTTTTCCATAAAAAAACCACTAAAATTATGTATATTTCTTCTTTTTTACCTATATATTTTTTTAATAATGCTTTATTTATAATATAATATTTCTATTAATGGTTTTTACTATGTTTAAACAGTTTTTTTTGTTGGCTTTAGTCGTCTCTTTCTCATGCATTGTTTTTGCTGATATTTCTGTAGTTGAGCCTTTTGAGTTCACTGCTTCTGATCAGGAAGTAGTTGATCTTGGAATTGCCTCAAGTGGGGACGTTGTGCAAATAATTGTTTCCACTGAAACTAATGGTGAGGCGTTTTGGAGTGCTTTGGAAGTCGAGTCTCTTCCTGTTGACTGGACTTATATTTTTAGTGTTGAGAATGAAAAAAGGATTTTTGTAAGCATAATGATTCCAAGGGACGCTGCAGAGAATGTTTATGAGTTTAGGGTTAGTGCATTAAGAAATAGCCCTTCTTTGAAAGAGTATTTTGTTGGAAAGCTTGAAGTTCGTAACAAAGTTGTTTCTGGTGTTATAACTGATATTGATGGTTCGTCAAAGGATTATTTTGTTGGTGAAAATAAGCGGTTTAAGGTTTCCTTGACTAATTCAGCAGTGACTAATCAGGAAGTTTTGATTTATTCCAGTCTTTCTCGCGATTGGCTTGAGCCAATGGCTATAATGGTTCCAAAAAAACAAACTGTTGAAGTTATTGTTCCTGTGACTGCAAGAGTTCACGGCAGAAAAGATTTTTCATTAAATGTAAAGTCAGGCATAAATGATTTTGAGCTTGAGTCTTTTGATGCTTTTATTTTAGCTAGGCCTACTTTGGTTGGAAAGATTTCTGCAACAAGTCTTGGGTTTCCTTTTTTTACGCCATCCTTAGTTCATATCTATTTTTTTAATTCAATAATTGGGTCATTTTTTGGCTGATTAAAAAATGCTTTCACAGGCTGTTTTTGAGATTCTTGAGGAAATCAGGAATGGACGCATTTCTAATTCTTTAGAGTTAAATGATTTTCGTTTAAAGGTTGCAAGAAAGTTTTCATTAAAGAAAATGCCTTCAAATGCAGAATTGATTTCATTTGCTGATGAAAAAGACCGAGTTGCTTTTAAGGATATTTTGAATGTAAAGCCAACTCGAAGTATGTCTGGTGTTACTGTTGTTGCTGTGATGACTAAGCCTGCTGATTGTATTGGGAAATGCATTTTTTGTCCTTCATCTTTAGTGCCGGGAAAAAAAACTCCAAAGAGTTACACTGGCAGGGAACCGTCTACAATGCGGAGCATGATGTTTAATTTTAATCCGTATAAGGTTGTGCAGAATCGTCTTGAGCAATATGTTTTCACGAATAATTATAGTCCAAAGATTGAGTTGATTTTGCAGGGTGGTACTTTTCCGGAGATGCCTTTTTCTCATCAAAAATATTTTGTAAAGCGCTGTTATGATGGCGTGCTTTCACAGAATACGCGCTCTCTTACTCATGCAAAAAAACTTTTGGAGACAAGCAAGAATCGTGTTGTTGGCTTGACTATTGAGACTAGGCCTGATTGGTGTGGTGAAAAAGAAATTAATCGGATGCTTTTTTTGGGTGCAACTAGAGTCGAGACTGGTGTGCAGATTCCTGATGATGAAGTTTACAAAAAAAATGTGCGCGGCCACACAGTAAAGGAAGTGGTGAAGTCAACTGCTTTGTTAAAAGACTCTTGTTTTAAGGTTGGTTATCACTTGATGCCAGGAATGTATGGATCTAGTTTTGACAATGACTTGGAAAAATTTAAACAGATTTTTTCGCAAAATGAGTTTAAGCCTGACATGATTAAGATTTATCCTTGTCTTGTGATTGCAGGAACTCCGCTTTATAATCTTTGGAAAATGGGTAAGTTTGAGCCAATGGAAACACCATCTGCTGCTGACTTGATTGTAAAACTCAAAGAGTTTGTTCCGCGTTATGTCAGAATTATGCGTATTTCGCGTGACATTCCGTCAACTGTTGTTGATGGCGGTGCAAAGACAACTAATTTGCGCCAAATTGTTGAAGAAAAACTTTTGAAAAAAAATCAGAAGTGTTTGTGCATTCGTTGCCGTGAAGCAGGGCTTAATTCTTTGCGAAAAAAAATTGTGTTTGAAGAACCAGTTCTTTCAAGGATTGATTATGAAGCAAGCAATGGTCATGAGGTTTTTTTGTCTTTTGAGGATAAGAAAAATGATTTGTTGTTTGGGTTTTGTCGTTTAAGAATTCCAAGTAATCCGTTTAGAAAAGAGATTACTCAAAAGACTGGTTTGATTAGGGAGCTTCATGTTTATTCTAAGGCTTTGGGTTTTGGGGAGAAACCTTTGACAGGTGAATTTCAGCATAAAGGGTTTGGAAAACAATTAGTGTTAGAGGCTGAGCGGGTTGCAAAGGAAGAGTTTGGGGCAAATAAAATGGTGATTATTTCTGGTTTAGGTGTAAAAGAGTATTATAGGAAAAATTTTGGTTATCAAAAAGACGGGCCTTTTGTGTCAAAAAACCTATAATTAACAGTTTCTTTTATATAATATAATGTAATATATAATATATAGATCTTTAATGTCTAAAAAAGTCTTTATTGCTATTTTGGGTGTTGGAAAAGGCACTTGGGGTCATGTTGCAAGAATTCTTTCTGAGCAACAGTATGATCAAATAGTTTTAATCGCAACTGAGTGGGTTAAAGAAAATTTTAATCCTCAAAAGGAAAGCGAATGGATTTTGATTAATAACCGCGCTGGCTTTGAAGTAATTAAGGATGAAATTAAGTCAAAGTTGCCAGAAGGCGATTTATCTGTTTCAATTGTTAGTGGCTCTGGTAAAGAGCACATGGCTTTGATTTCTGCAATTAGGGAATCAAATCGTGATTACAAGTTTGTCACATTAACTGGCGACGGCGTCAAATACTATTAGAACCGATTAAGCACTATCTCAGATAGTGCACGAACCGAGCATCGGTTCACGCTGTGTGAACGCCAGCGCGGCGTTCGTGAACGGAGCGAACCGTTCAATCACACTTAAATTCATTTAACCTGTAATTTATTTGGTGTTTTTTGTGGCTGATTTTTTTTTATTTTTCCTGCTTTTTCTTATTCTTGCTTTGGGTGTAATTTGTTTTTATTTTTTCAAAAAAAATAGTTTGCTTGAAAAAAAAGTCAATGATTTATTGTTTTCTAATTCAAGCCAGTCAGTTAAGTTCGGTAAGACTTCTGAGCAGTTCATGCCTTTTATGAGGGACTTACCTTTTGAGAAAAATAATTTTCGTTTTCTTGGAAGTCCAATTGACGGGGTTGCGTTTACTGAGAATGAGATTTTTTTTTGTGAATTCAAGACTGGTTCGTCAAATCTTTCTGAGAAACAAAAAAAGATTCGTGACTTAGTTAATAACAAAAAAGTTAAGTGGCTTGAAGTCAGGCTTAATGACTCAGTTTAAATCTAAGTAGTGCGCCTACGCCGCCAAATCCATGCATTTTTTTTCCAGCTTCTGATTTTACAGACAAGATGTGTATTTCTCCGCCTTGTTCTTCTGATTTTTTTAGTAAGTCTTCTGCAAGCTTACGATTTGAAAGCAGGAATTCGTCGCTTAAAAGTAAGTGTGAAACTGCGCCTGCTTGTAGTGCTTTTTGTGTGTCAGTTAAACTTACAACTGCCAAATTTTTTCCTCGTCCAAGTTCTTCTAATATTTTTTCGACCAATCTGCTTTCTTTTACAATCTGCATTTCGGCAACGATTTTGTCTATTGTTCCTTCTCTTATAAGTTGGTTTAATCCTGTTACTCCAACTGAGTCTGTGTGTTCAAAAAATGCGTTTAACTTTATTTTTTTGTCGTCAATATATTTTTTGAAATTGTTTTTTGTAAAGCCTGGTCCTGCAAAAATAATTTTTTGTGCGTTTATTTCTTGGACTTTTTTTATTATTTTGTCATAGTACTCGTTTTCTTTGTCGTCGCTTTTGAATCTTTTTCCGCTTTTGCCTGAATTGATTTTTGCTTTTATTTCAAATCCAAATTCTTTTAAGTTTGCAATGTCGGCCTGCTCATCATCAAGTACAATTAAAAGTGTGCTTTCTCTGCCTGCGGATTTTTCTGCTTTTTTTAGTCTTTCAATTTGATGGTTTTTTAATAATTCTTTTTTTACTTTGACTGATCTTTCTGGAAGTATATCTATTGAGTGGTGTGCTTTTAGTTCAACAAGTTCTTTTGGGTGGCCCCCGACAATTAGTCCAAGTATTCTTAGGTGCCCTGAGCCTTCGTGGAACTCTATTTTTTCTGCCTGTATTTCGTAAAAAACTTTTTCTTTTGTGACTTCCATGCCTTCTTCTTTTGGCTTTATTTTTCTCTCTGTTTTTGCGCTTACAACATCATTTAGTTCGATGATTCTTTCTAAGTGCCAAAGATCGTCCAAATTGTCCGGTATTACTTCAAAAAAATTTTCTTTTTTATCTATTTTCAAAATCTGCATAAACACGCTTTTCCGTAAACATTTTTTCGTCGTTACGCTTATATATTTCTTTATACTTTAACCTTTAGACATGTCTTTGAATAAACGCGGCCAGGGTTCCCTAGAGCTTGTTTTGATTATTGGCGGAGTCTTGGTTGTTGTTTTGGTTGCCGGTGCTTTTTTAGGCGGCTTTACTTCTCCCCTTGGTGGCCAGACTACAGAAAACACTGCGATTGTTTTATGCCAGGCAAAGGAGTGTGCTGGAGTTGTAATCATTGGGAATCAGGCTTTTCAGTGCAGCGGGAATTTCCCAAGCTGCCAGTCTGACTTGCTTGAGGACACTGATGTTGACGGGGTTTATGATGATGTTCCTGACAATTGCCTCTTTGTGCCTAATGGGCCGTCTGAAGATAATCAGGCTGACTCTGATGCTGATTGCGGACCAACTGATATTTATTGCGGTGATGCTTGTGACAATTGTCCCGCAGACTTTAATCCAGGCTGGGCTGACTTGGACACGGATGGTTTAGGTGATGCTTGTGATGATGATCGTGATGGGGATTCTGTGTTAAATGATGTTGATAATTGCCCTGATGATAGAAATGGCCCAATGGAAGACGACCAAGCTGACTTGGATAATGATGGTTATGATCCGCTTGATCCTTTGACTGGTGGTGATGCTTGTGATGCAGATGTTGATGGGGATTTAATTACTAATGACATTGACAATTGTCCAGTGAATTATAATCCGGGGCAGGAAGACAGTGATGGCAATGGCAATGGTGACGCGTGCGACGATCAAGACATGGATGGCTTTCTTGATGCGGTTGATAATTGTCCAACAGTGGCAAATCCAATACAAGAGAATTTTGATGAGTCATTTGTTGTGAGAAACATTCCACATGCTTTTTTTTGTCCTGGCTGGGGAACTAACTTTGATTTAGGTTTTGCAGGTGATGGTTTGGGTGATGCTTGTGACACTGATGATGACGCTGATGGCGTTTTAGATGGTGCAGATTTATGTGATGTTGACTCAGGCACGCCAGAGTATTGTGTTAGCCCGTATGTTTGTCTTCCTGCTAATAATCCTGAAGAATGCTTAACCGGTGTTGATGGTTGTGATACTATTACTAATTGTTTTCTTTTTTGTAGTTCAGGGCAATTCTGCAATGCCACTACAGGCCAATGCGATGTTGATCCGGATACAGATAATGATGGTGTAAATAATGACGTCCCTGATAATTGTCCAAATGTACCTAATCCTGGTCAAGAAGATGATGACGTTGACGGTTATGGAAATGTTTGTGATAATTGTCCTGCAGTTTCAAATCCATTTCAGACAAATACTGACTTGTATTGGAGTGGTGGCGATGCATTAGGTGATGTATGCGACACTGATGATGATGCTGACACTGTTTTGGACGCTATGGATAATTGTCCCTTACTGCCAAACACTACCCAGTTGAACAATGACGGAGATTCCCAAGGTGATGTTTGCGATACTGATGACGACAATGATGGTGTCCTTGATAGTGTGCCTGATAATTGTCAGTTTGTCCCAAATCCCGGGCAGGAGGACTTTGATGATGATTCTCTTGGCAATGTTTGTGATGATGAGATAATTATTTTTTCCTGCGGCAATCTGACTCCTGCAAATACCGAGCCGGATGTGACTGGCTGGCAGGGCGGAAAAACATATGTCTTGGCAAATGACGTAACTAATATAAGCAGTGTTTGTTTTAATCCTGCATTCACTGGCGCGTTGTCAACAATTGATTGCCTTAATAAAAATATTAACTCTCCAAGAGGTATAATCACTAATGGCTCGCTTCTTGTAAGGAACTGCAGGATTAATGTAACTGGGACTACAAGTAGTGATTATGGTGTGAGAGTAAATGTGCCTGTTAATCTTCAAAATAATACTATTACAGCTACTGCTATTGGAAACGCCAGAGGAGTTTATTTGACAAGTTCTTCAAGTTATTCAAGTCTGTCAAATAACACTATTTCAAATTTTGATTATGGTATTTACACAGAAAGTTTGTCCAATATATCCAATCTCACTGTAAGTTCAAACGTTGTTTGCGGGGATATTACAAATACTTGGGATATTTTGCTTTCTACCAATTCAAATCCTTTGGGTTCTCCAAACAATACGTGCAAGAGAAATCAGTGCATTGTTTTTAATATTGTAAATCCTTCAAGCAACGTCTGCATTCAAAAAGATGGCGATGGATTGTATAATGATTGCCTAAATGACTGTTAGTTAGCTTTAAATATCCTTTAATCTTATTTTTTCCAAGATGAAAAATTTTTTGCGCGGCCAAGGTGCTCTTGAGTTTCTTTTGCTTATAGGTGGAGCAATACTCGTTACTATTATTGTTATTTCCACTATTTCGTCAATCACTAGTCCCCTTGAGGATGAATTATCAAAAAACAGTGCAATTGCCTTATGCAGGACAAAGCAATGTGTGGGGGATGTAACTCTACAGGGCAATGTTTATACCTGTCAAGGCGGTTACCCAACGTGTGTGGCGCAATTAAGCGGCCAAACTCCAGACACTAGCTGCACTGGGGTTGGTGCGGTGTGCGCTTTGTCTTGTTCTGGCGGTCAAATAACTTATTCTCCCGGCGCAACTGAGTGCGCTCTAACAAGCCAAGTTTGCTGCATTGCAGATGATGATGCTGACGGGGTTCCTAACATTAATGACCAATGTGAATCCCAGCCTTGTCCTTCTGCTTTCCAGTGTGTTGGTTTTGATTTGCAGTCTTGTGCCATTAATTCTGTTGGTTGTCCAGCATGGACAGTCGCACAGACTTGTACAGGCGGAGATATTTGCACTCTTTTGCCGACTCCCGACTGTATTCCTTCAGGGAATACTTGCCTGAATGGTTCAATTGATTTTCCTGAGACGGATGTTGATTGCGGTGGAGGTTCCTGCCCTCAATGTGCAAATGGCTTAATGTGCAGCGTGAATTCTGATTGTTCTTCAAATTTTTGTTTTGCTGGAGTTTGTGATGTTGACTCTGACTCTGACTTGATTGGTGATTCAGTTGACAATTGTCCATTTAGTTCTAATCCGAGCCAAAATGATGTTGATGCTGATGCTCATGGCGATGTTTGTGATAATTGCCCCGGCGTAAGCAATCCTTTGCAGACTGATTCCGATACGGATGGTGTTGGTGATGCGTGTGATAATTCCGACTCTGATGGCGATGGTGTAATTGATACTCTTGATCAGTGTGATGTAAGTCCAATGATTGAAAATTGTGCTGTTGGCTTTAGATGCACTGGTCAAAACCTAGAGCAATGCACTACAAATGCAAGTGGTTGTGATTCTTGGAGCGTTTCACAAGTATGCAGTGTTGGAGAAACCTGCAATGCCGCAACACAAACTTGTGATGAGCCAGACGGTGATGGTGATGGTGTGCCAGACTCTTCTGATAATTGCCCAAGTGTTTCTAATCAAAGTCAGGCAAATAATTATG
>CAYIJY010000025.1:0-10440 GCA_964363785.1 uncultured archaeon | reverse complement strand
TTGGCGAAATTATCTTGGCACTCTCAAGCTCCACAACTGCTTCATCAAAAGACTTTCGTCCGTTTTCACTTGCAGTTTCAAGCCTAAGCAAATACGTGCCATCACTTAACTCGCTTGTGTTCCACTCGCATAAAACCCCGCTTGCAACATCTTCATTTCCTGAACAAATTTCAATCCAGTTGCCCAAATCTGCATCCGCATTATAATTTGAAGAATAATAAACTGAATAATCCCCATTTAGGGCTGTTCCAATAATTTGTGATGAGTCCGCGTGCTCTGCTTTTCCTTCAGTCAATAAATCAGCAAGCGGAAATAAACCCAAGTTTGTACTGTCAAGCTGTGCTGCAGAAAAAACATTAATTGCCCCATAACCCTGCCTATTCATTGGCAGGTTTTCATTCATGCTTGTTTGTTTTAAAATGTCCTTGATTTGTTTTGCAGACAACAAATTATTTTTTTGCTTTAACAATGCAGCAGCACCAGCCACGTGCGGGGAAGCCATTGAAGTACCAGAAGCAACAGTATGCATGTCATCAATGCATTGCTGCTGTAAATGATAATCCCCGTGCTGTGAAGCGCAGATGCCAACACCCGGCGCAGAAACATCCGGTTTAATGCTAAACGGCGTGTGGCCAGATGCACTAAAAGAAGCAATCAAGCCATTCAGGCAATACCCATTTACACCAACGTCGCTTGGCTTGCAAAAAGCCCCAACAGTAATTGCTTTCCTTGCAGTCCCAGGGCTTCGGTGGGTGCTTTGTGCCGGGCCTTCATTTCCGCCCGCAACAACAACCACAGTGCCAAAACCAGTTGCATTATCAACCGCAGTTGAAATAACGTCATTAGGGCCGCACAATTCATTGTACCCGCCAACATATTCAATGCAGTCAACACCAAGGCTTAGGTTAATTACATCCAAGTGGTCTGAAAAATCTCCATCCTGATTTGGGTCAACAGACAACTCAATTGCAGAAATCGCTCCGCTTACAGGACCCAAGCCAGTAGAATCAAGCACTTTATAAGCAACCAATTTTGCATTAGGCGCCACACCATTTAACACTCCAGCCCCAGCTGCAATTGAAGCAACATGCGTGCCATGGCCCATGTCATCAATTGGGTCAAAGTCATTGTTGATAAAATCAAACCCGCTAATCACCTTGCATTGCGGCCCAAAACAACCCCCCAAATCAGGGTTAGTGTAATCAATTCCGCTGTCAATTATCCCTATTGTGACAGTATTTCCAGTCAGGCACTCATCATTGCAAAAAGAATAATCAAATCTGCATTCCTGTGGCTGTCCAGGCAAAACACAATTCAAAATTCCCGGTTCCTGTCCTAAAACTGAACAAGTGCTGCCTTCCAAATTGTTTTCCTCGCACTGCTCTGCAGCCTCAATCACTCCATTGCCGCAAGTAGAGCAAACATCAGGGCAATAATACGGACTCTGTTGATTCCCGCTAAAAGCACTAAGCACTGACTGAATATCATCCAAATCAATTACATCATTACCGCCGCATGGGGCAATGTCTCCGGAAGGGCAACCTGCAAAATCATGAAAACCCCTTATAACGCAAAGAATGTCATCTAGGTCAACTCGCCCGCCATCAAAGTCCACGTCACCATAAGAATAACACTGTTGGCCATCAGATCCAATTGAATTTATTTGTTCGCTATTTTGGAGTTGCTGTGGAGTTATTTGAACACTTGAAATCAATTCATGCTCACACTGTTCATTAACTGAATAAACATTCAACTCATTGTTTTTTTTGACAAGCGTCAAACCATCTTTGCCACTATTTTTTTTATCAAATGACTCATACACTTCACCCGAATCTGAAAACAAATTCACGCACTTTGCAGGCGTAAAATCAGGCGCGGGATTTTCAACACTGCAGCTGTTATTGCTTTGATTGGTTTCCCAAACCAAGTCAGCCCCAATCAAGGGCACAGAATCCATTAAATCAGCTTTCATCAAAAAATTTGGGTAAAAGTTTTTCATCAATCCAAGTTCCTTTAACCGCACTGCCTCTTCCTCTGAAATATCCAAAGCAGCACCATTAAACACATTTGTAAAAACCGCAGTCGGTTCCATTAAGGGTTTCTTTAATTCTTTTCGCACTTCATCAATGTCTTCATTTGCTTTTTTCTTTGATTCAACAGCCTTTTGCCGCACTTCTAATTTTTCGTTTGCAGAAAGATCTTTGAATTCACTCAAATTTTTTTTATCCAAATAATTTTTTGCAAAAACAAAAACCGATTCATCATTAAACTCAACAATATAACCCTGCATTTGAGCAGTATTCTCTTGAATTTTATTTTCAGGCTTTTTTAAAGGAAGTAAAGGTTCTTCTTTTACAGTTACTTGAGTAGTTTTTGCAGGGCTTTTGTTTAATTCAGTGCCTTTTGACTCAAGAGCCTTTACTGCCTCAAAACCCTGCCCTGTAACTGGCAAAGAAACAGAATCAAAAGCATACGCAATCATTACTACAGCAAAAAATGCAATTATAAAAGTAAAAAATGTTTTCATATCAGAATCATTACTCATTAACTAAAACCAAAAAAATGAACGAAGGCACACTTAATATTCTTTACTTTAAGTTTACCCCTTAATATTTCCAATAGGCTTTAACGCAGCAACCTTAAGGCTAATCCCTGCCAAATGCATTGTCTCAATTACATCATTAATATCCTTATAAGCACTGCCTGCCTCTTCAGCCAAACCAGAAAAAGAAGCACTCTTTACAAAAATCCCGCTTTTCTCCATTTTCTCCTGCAGTTTTTTTCCATCAACCAATTTTTTTGCAGCAGTCCTGCTCATGGTCCTGCCACTTCCATGTAACGTGCTTCCAAATGTTTCATCCATTGCTCTTTTTGTCCCAACACAAAGGTAAGATCCAGTCTCCATGCTGCCCCCAACAATCACGGGCTGACCAACTTTACTATACACGCCCCAAAGTTCTTCATGCCCCGGCTCAAAACTTCTTGTTGCACCTTTTCTATGTACAATAACTTTCTCATGTTTTTCTCCAGTAAAATGCCTTTCAATTTTTGCAATGTTGTGCGCAACATCATAAACAATATCCATCTCCATGTTTTGTGAATCAACCTTAAACACTTTTTCAAAACTTTCCCTAACACGATGAGTAATCAATTGCCTGTTACAAAAAGCAGAATTTGCAGCACAAACCATTGCAGCGTAATAATCTTTTCCCTCTTGGCTTTCAAACGGGCCGCATGCAAGCTGCTTATCTTTAACAGAAATCCCGTACTTTTGCATTGCCTTTTCAAAAATACCCAAGTAATCAGTTGCAACCTGATGGCCAAATCCTCGCGAACCACAATGAACCATTATGACAACCTGCCCTTCAAACAAACCCAAAGCCTTTGCAGTTTTTTCATCAGAAATACCATTCTTTGGCACAACCTGAATCTCAAGATAATGGTTTCCACTTCCAAGCGTTCCAAGCTGATCAATTCCCCTGTCAATTGCCTTTTTGCTGACTTTTTCAGTCAATGCCCCTTTTATGCAGCCGTGCTCTTCAATTGCCTTTGAGTCATCCTTCCAGGCAAAACCATTTTGTTCACACCAATTCACACCCTCATTCATCAAGTCAAAAAAACTATTCCTGTTTAATTTTACAGTTCCTTTTCTTCCAACACCAACCGGAACTTTTTCAAAAAGAATATTCACAATTTCCTTTATTTTTGGACGAACCTGTTTTTCAGTCAAATTAGTCCTGATTAAACGCATGCCGCAGTTACTCAAAATAAAATTATTTGCAATAAAATTATGTGTAATCGGGATTGTAAAGTCATATACAAAATCGTCAAAAAAAACTTTTTTTATTTTGTTAATTTTGTCAATCATTATTTTTTTATCAAAAATAGTTACTTCAGATCCTATTTCCAGATTTTTTAGTTCTCTCATTCCAGTTTTTGTTAAAAATGGATGATCATCTGTGGCAATGACTGTATTTCCTAGTTCTGTCTCTACTTTATATGCTATTTTTTTCTTGAATTTCATGAAAGCCTGTGGAAATGTAAAGTGAATTTCTTTATCACAAACATTGCCAACTTTTGTATTTTTTTTTTCAAATTTTTTTATGAGAATTTCTCCATCAATAGTAAGAACTTTTGTATTGCCAGCTAAACAGTTGACATCAAATCCAATAATTCCAGGCGAAATTACACCTTCCTTTAAATCAAAAGCAGCAACACCTCCGACAGGAGAACCATAGCCCCAGTGTGCATCACTCATTGCCAATGCGTATCTTTTGATTCCAGGCATGCATGCAACATTAGTCAATTGTTCAAACACACCATCATCCATTTCCTTGAAAAGTTTTTCAGAAGCATAAACCCGCGCAGGAACATTCATTCCTTCTTTTTCAGATGAAGGTATCTCTCTAATAAAATCTGAAACTTTTTTTGTCTTATATTCAACCATTTTTTTTTCACACTTCAAAAAATTATTTTAAATATCCGGAACAACCAAAGCAGTAAACTTGTTTTTTTCTTTCTTCAAAGAAAACAAGTGCTTTGTAATTGCCTTGACATCATTGCGCAAAACACGGCTGTTTTTTTTGTAATCAATTTTTTCGCCAAACACAACTGCATTTAACTCAAACAATTTTTTTTGTTTAACCTCTAAATCAAATTTTCCAAACACAAGACTTTTTGTATCCTTTAAAAAAACAAGTTCTGACAAAAAATCATAAAGCAACCATTCAAGTGACTCTGCCTTTAACCTGATTTTTTTCTTTACTTTTGAAGAAATTTTTTTTGTGTCGCACATTATTTCAAACAATGCCAAAGCAGAGTTTTCAAAAACCTCTTTTTCGTTTTTACCAAATGCCTCAAACGCAATATCTGCAATTGCGATTTTGTCCAAAAAACGAAACTTCATAAAAAATAAATTTCCACGGAAATGACTTTAAACGCATTCTCCATAACAGCAAGCATCCGTATCAAGGGTCACAAACGTAGGGTTTGAACAAGCAGTGCCCTGTTCGCAGATTCTGCCCTCAATATCAATGCAATTAAAGCTAGTCCGTGGGTCATCCTCGATTGGTTCTTCATCAACCCCCTCATCACCATTAATTGTGCCTGGGTTTCCAAAGCCAGTGCCTTCGCCAGAGCCTTGAGCTGGAGTTTGTATTGTACCAGTATTTTCAATGCCTGCATCTTGGGCGCCGTCATTTTCTATGGGGGCTTGTGGTTGGTTATCTGCGGGCAGGCTGTTTGATTCATTTTGCCCTTGGCTTTGCTGCACTATCGGAAAATTATTTTGTCCATTATTTTGGTTTTGTGGAAAAAGCCTTGGCGCCGCAAAAAAAAATCCAATCACTAAAACAAGACCAATAAAAACAAGGATTACAATCAATTCCTTTTTTTTAAGCAAACCAATTTTTTCTTCATTATCACTCATAAACAAAAACTATAATGCTTATTACTAGTTAAAATAACTTTTTTTTAACAAAAAACATCCTTGCCAAAAGGCTTATTAAGAACTTAAAATAAACATAGTAAAAGTTATGTTTTTAACACAAAATAAATTCGTTCAAGCAGCACTAGTTTTTGCATTATTCTCAATTGGAGTTTATTTTTTAATCAGCAATTTTGCAGTCTTTTCAAAGGCTGGCTCAACACAAACAAACATCAGCGGTACAATAGTGCTTGTTGATGGAGTTAAGCAGGAAGACGCATCTGCGACAGGTGAATTAAACCCTTACTTAGAAGGGGTTACAACACAATTTTCAGTGCCGGGTGTTTCAAGTGCATGCAAAGTAACAATCTCAGGTTGTTGTGCACCATATATAACTGGCTCTGGTGCAATTACGAGGACAATAAGGTCATCTTCGGCTGGAATTAGTGTAAGTCAAGGCTGCAGTATTAATACTCCTTGTTGCTTGACTGGTTCAAGTTCAAGCGTTTCCCCAAACCAGGTTCATGACTTGACCTTAAGTTGTGGTGGTGGTGCAGCAGCAAGAGGAATTGCAGCCCACTTATCAGTAGCCTACAGTTGCCCACAAACATAAATAATTTTTTGGATTCTATTAAAATTTTTGTATTATTTATATGCCCTAAATCCATAATTTTCATGCCCAATTAACAATATCCTGCCTAAAGTTGATTTGTTTGGCTCAGTATAAATTGGCACTAGTATTCCTGTAAATATTTCATTTGCTGGTCCGTTATTTCGCCTTTGTTCAATTATGTATGCGTTGTTTGGGTCCGTAACATCAAATTTTATTATTCCTGACGAAAGCCCGCTATTGTATTGCATGTAAAGCCTGAATTTATCCACCAACTGCACGTTACCATATCCTAAAGCAAATTGGTCATCAGGAATTGCAGGCGGGTATTGGAAAATGTTTGGATCATTATAATCAATTTCATAAGTTTGGCTAAATGTAATTGGCTCACTTGGATTGTCCGGGACTACTACGTCCACAAAATTTATTCCGGGTGGCCACTCCCATGCAATCCTGTAGTCTCCTGCAATGGACTGGGATGCTTGTATCTGTATACCAGGTTGTGGAGGCAATAAAATCGGGTTTGCCTGGTTTCGTATATCAATTACCCTTAGACCACTTTGGGAATTAAACGCGAGTGCCTTACTGCCAAGTTTATTGAGCCCTGAAACTTCAGTTGGCACAACCAAACTTGTTACTTCTTGAGGCGAAGAAGGGTTTGAAATGTTAAACACCCTTAATTTTTTAATGTTCGGATTTTCAAAAGTCGTAAAATAAAGGTAATCCCCCACTACTTCAGTTCCAATAAATGACCCTATGCCTAGTTGCTGGGGGGTTATTTCATAAAGCAAATTAAAGTTGCCTGGGTTATTTGTATAAATTTTTATTGAATTCACTTTCTGTAAAATAACATTATTGTTGTTTGCTTTAAGTTTCGTTTGAGGGAGGCTAATGTCTTCCAAATATGCAAATGGAGGCAAATTATTTGGGTCGGATATGTTTACAGCAGCAATTTTGGTGGACGAAATTGCCCACAAATAATTTCCTGAAATCGCTGTTTGTTGTGCGTTAATAGCAGCTGTGTTAAACGGCATTGAACTTAATAAATCAAAGCTTGTTATTGTCATGTTTTTTGTGGTTTCTGTATAATTTGCTCCAGTTGAGTCATAAACCCCGAGTTTGAGTAGATACTGCCCATAAATATGGAAAAAATCAGGTGTCTGGCCTGTTATGCCTCCAAGTTTTCGGTCTGCATAAAAAGGGCCAAACAAAGGGACGCCTAGTGCCTGCACATTGTCTGGTGTTGTTCCAATTTCAAAAAGCTCAATAGCTTCCCCCACAGAATAAGTTCCATCCAGCCTGTACTTTGCCCCAAATTCAATGTCTTCAGTCAACAAGTTAACTTCCATCCATTTTTCAGGGACAACTGAAGTTCGTTTAAACACTTTAAAGTCTGCGTGCAGTGGCCCGGTGCATGCAAGGTAATTGATTGTGCAGTCTCTGCTGTAAATATCGCTATTTGGAAAGCAGGTCAAGTTCCCGCCATCAAACAATGGATCATTGTATTGTGTACAGCGATTAACCCCGTTACCGTAAACTCCCAAATTTGTTCCGTCGCATTGTTCGCCAGTTTCCATTACTCCATTGCCACAAAGGTTTCCTGTCTGCTCTGTCTGGCATGCACTTGAGCATCCGTCTCCGTTAATTGTATTTCCATCATCGCATTGTTCACCTTGTTCAATATGGTTGTTTCCACATACAGGCACTTCAATCTGGCAAATTGAGTTACATCCATCCCAATTGTTTGTATTATTGTCATCGCATTGTTCGCCATTTTCTATAATTCCATTTCCACAAACTGAAACTTCAATGTCGCACGCACTGTTGCATCCGTCATTATTTGCATTGTTTCCGTCATCACATTCTTCACTGTTATTATTGTTGATTGTTCCATCACCACAATACTCTAATTGGCACGCAGAGTTGCATCCATCTCCATTTTGTTGGTCTTCATCATCGCAAGTCTCAGATACAATTCCATTAATTGCGTTATTGATTATACCATCTCCGCAATACTCTGTTTCACATTGGGCGTTACAACCATCACCATTTCTTTTTGTGCACGGGGGATTTGCACCGTAATAACTACAAAAGGCGTCACTTGTGCATACTGTTGTATTGTTTGAACAGAGTCCTCCGTCATCACATTGTTCTGTAGGGGCGAGTTGTCCATTTCCACATATTGCAGTGCATACATTAGTATTCAAAGTACAATTATTGTTGCATGTAATTGTTCCTGAGTCAAAACCAAACAACCTGCATTGGTCAGTCAAGAGCTGTGTTCCGTCGCATTGTTCGCCAGTTTCCATTACTCCATTGCCACAAATTGGTGCTCCAAGTTGAGTGCAATTCCACACCCTAATCAATGAATAAACAAATATTGGTGGATCGCCACTCCAAGTGTTGGAATAAACTTGAACATTGCAACCGCCAAAATAAAGTTGTTGGTTAAGCAAACTAGTGGAAATCCTTTTTACAGTTCCTTGAACCGACAAGTCAGTATACTGTAAATAACCATTCTCTTGTGCAATTCTCATTGTTACATTAATGCCGTTAATGCTTTCTGTCTGTGGTTGCGATCCTACTCGATAAATTCGCGCACAACATAAAGCTCCGTTGGAACAAAATTGAGTTCCTTGCGTCAACTCAATTTCATCATCACTAAGAAGGCAACCTGAAAGGTCACAATATCCGCCGTGTAATTCGCAAGAATGTGCTGTGCTAACAGTCAACTCGTTCACAGGAATATTTCGTGCCTGCAAGTTTTTTCCTGCAGGAGAGGAAGCAAATCCAATTGTCTTTAACTCGGGGTTGGTTTCAGTCAAAAAAATGCCTATAATTATGCCTAAGAAGATTATAAACAAAATGTTTAGCGGAGCGCTTTTAGAAAACTTCATTTTACCTATGTTACCTTAGGCTTTTGCGGCTTTTAAACTTTTTGGCGATGCCACTTGGTTAAAAAAATCTTGTTAACAGTCAGGGTAAATGTGCTCTTCGATTTATTGGTTGATATTAAAAATAAGAATTATTCTTTAAACTCTATTTCCATGTGAACGTTTTCAGGAACTTCAATTCTTGTTATTCTTCTTAAAGTTCTTTCGTCGTTTTCAACATCAATCAGGCGTTTATGGACTTTCATTTTCCATTTTTCGTAAGTTTCAGTTCCGCCACCACAAGGAGCTTTCCTAGTTGGCACAATCAGAATTTTTGTCGGTAAAGGGATCTTTCCAGAGTGCTTGACTCCTGTTCTTTCAGCTACATCAATCACTTGATTGCAAATTTCTTCAAGCCGGCCATAATCCGGACTTGACAACTTGATTCGAGCCCTCTGCATACTACCATTACCTAAAAAAAAATTTATTTTGCATAAAAACCAAGAAAATAATAATAGCATTATTTCCTTGGAGTTACACTTAAAACTATTCCTGCTGCTACAGTTTGTCCCATGTCTCTGATTGCAAATCTACCGAGCTGTGGGAATTTTTTGAATTCTTCAACAACAATTGGCTTTAATGGAATTATTTTTACAATTGCAGCGTCACCTGTCTTCAAAAACTTAGGATTTTCTTCTTTAGTTGCTCCTGTTTTTGGATCAAGGCTCTTTTGCAATTCAGCCAAAGTACAGCTTACCTGTGCAGTGTGCATGTGGAAAACCGGTGTATAACCAACTGGAATTGCAGTTGGGTGGTTTAACACAACAATCTGTGCAATGAATTCTTTGGCGACTGTTGGCGGGTCACTTACATGGCCTGCAACGTCTCCTCTTGCAATGTCTTCCTTAGTTAATCCTCTAATGTTAAATCCAACGTTTTCACCAGGATTAGCAAATTCAAGTTTTTCGTGATGAGCTTCAACAGTCTTTACTTCACCAATTTTTCCTGATGGCTCAAAGATTAATTTGTCTCCTGGCCTTAAAACTCCAGTTTCTACCCTTCCAACCGGAACACATCCAACACCCTTAATGTTGTAAGCATCCTGAATTGGAACCCTTAATGGTTTGTTGGTTGGCAATTCTGGAGGGACAATCTGGTCCAAAGCCTCAATTAATGTTGGGCCTGTATACCACTTCATGTTCTCAGATTTCTTTGCTACATTGTCTCCAACCCAACCACTGATTGGGATGAATTTAACTTGTTCGTCCTTGTAGCCTATTCCTTTGAGTAATTTTTGAACTTCAGATTTAGTGTCGTTAAACTTTGCTTCTTCGTATTTTAATTCATCCATTTTGTTTATGCCGACAATTAATTGCTTTAAGCCCATAACCTGAGCCAAGAATGCGTGCTCTTTTGTTTGGGTTTGGATTCCTTCTTTTGCTGCAACAACCAAAACTGCTGCGTCTGCCTGGCTTGTACCTGTAATCATGTTTTTTACAAAGTCCCTGTGACCAGGAGCATCAATAATAGTG
>CAYIJY010000024.1:0-10665 GCA_964363785.1 uncultured archaeon | reverse complement strand
TAGCAGAACCAAATGTATAAGTAGTAGAATCAATGCTTCCAATTGGACCCATTACTTGCGGAACAGCAACACGCACACCCGGAAAAGAATCAAGAGTTTGTTCAAAAGACGAATCAAGCCTAGCAAAAACTGGATCACCACTAGATTTTACAACTCTAATACCTTGAACCTGACCAACAACATCCTGCACCTGTGCAAACAAACCATCAACAATAGAAACAAGAGAAATAATTGACGCAACACCAATCATTATGCCAAGCAACGCAAGAAAAGTACGAACTTTATTTCTTTGAATATTCTTAAAAGAAACACTAATCATTCATCAATCGCCTTCTTTTTTATGTCTTTGACAATTCGCCCATCAAGAATATGAAATTCACGTGTTGCATGCTTTAAAAGAGAAAGATCATGCGTAACAATAACAAAAGTCTTTCCAAAAGACTTATTCAATTCCTTCATAAGAGAAATAATTTGTTTACCCGTAACAGAATCCAGATTGCCGGTTGGTTCATCAGCAAAAATAATCTTTGGATCATTAATCAAAGACCTTGCAATTGCAAGCCTTTGTCTTTGGCCGCCACTTAACTCATTAGGCTTGTGATTTATTCTGTCACCCAAGCCAAGCTGCTTTAAAATTTTTATTGCACGCTCTTGTGCAACTTCAGGCGACACACCTGTATTTTCAGTAGGAATCATTACATTCTCAAGTGCATTTAAAGTTGGAATTAAATTAAAAGACTGAAAAACAAACCCAATCAAATTACGCCTGATTGCAGCCAAGCCATAATCATCAAGCTCAGTTATATTTCTGCCATCAATAAACACAGTTCCTTTAGAAGGATGATCAAGTGCACCCAAAATATGCATTAAAGTACTTTTACCGGAACCACTTGGCCCAATAATAACAGCAAAATCACCATCATCAATCTTAAGAGAAACACCCCTAAGCGCATTAACTACCTCAGCACCCATCACATATTTTTTTTCAACCTTAATTGCTTCAATCATACAATCAACCTCTCAAAGCCTCAACAGGATCAAGAGAAGATGCCCTTAACGCAGGATAAGCGCCAGCAAACAAACTCAAAAGCAAAGCAAAAAAAAGTGCCTGCAAAATTAATGGCAAAGTAATTGCAAAATTCAAACCCAACGCACCAAGCAACAAATAATCAACCAAATAACCAAGAGCCAAACCAAAAACACCACCCAAAACACCAATCAACAAAGACTCAAAAACAATCAACTTAATTATTTCATACCTAGTCCAACCAACAGCCTTCAAAGTACCGATTTCTTTTCGCCTCTCAATAATACTCATCAAAATAGTATTAACAATTCCAATTCCCGCAACAAGCGAAGAAATACCTGCAACAAAAAAAACAAGCAACCTAAAATTACCCAACACAGAATCAAATTGTTCAGCATAAGTAGCAGAACTAAAAGCCTGCACTTCATCAGGAAACCTAAACTCAACCAAATCAACAGTCTGTTCAGTCTTTCCAGGATCAAGCAAATCAAGAGTAAAACTACTTACCTTTCCAGTTCCAATACCAGACAAATCTCGTGCATCACTAAGATTCATTGCAACCACACTTTCAATCAACTCAGAAGACCCACTAAAAATTCCTTTCACCCTGAATTTTTTATCATTAAGTTCTATTGTAGAGCCGACAAACTTGCCATAATCATCAGCAATTTTTTTGCCAATCAAAACAAAACCAGGGTCATTCCCAGTCAAAGTGCTTCCGCGCTCCAAAGAAAAAATCCA
Organism: uncultured archaeon; assembly: GCA_964363785.1. Taxonomy (GTDB): domain Archaea; phylum Iainarchaeota; class Iainarchaeia; order Iainarchaeales; family GW2011-AR10; genus JACQJF01. The sequence continues at coordinate 8,897 of CAYIJY010000024.1, read as the reverse complement.
GCCAGAATTATTTGCAGCAGATGAACGCTGCACATCCAAACCATAAACACTTATCGAACTAAAAGAAGTTGCTTCATTGCTTTTGCCATCAACAGAAAACGGAACAAACCAAATTTCAGGAATGGCAATATTCACATTCGAAACACTCTCAAGCTTTTTTCCAAACGACTCATCCATAACAGAAAAAACAACATCGGGTGCGTCTTTATCTAAAATCTGAATACCCTGAAACTGACTAACTACGTCACTAAATTCCAAGTAAAAACCATCAACAATAGAAACCAAGACAATTATGGCTGCAACACCAATTGCAACACCAAGCAACGCAAGAAAAGTCCTTGTTTTTCTGCGAAAAAGATTTGAAAAAGCAAGCTTAATCATTTTAAGTTAGCCTTCCTCAAAGAAAGCTGCCTAAAAACGAGTTTTAAAACAAAATACAAAACTACAAGCAACACAATCAAAAGCAGTATAAGAAAAATAGGGCTTTCGGCAGGCCTTTGGTTAACAAAAAAAGAATAATCCTCTTGAACTGTTTTCTCCGCATTAACCTCATCAATATACTCGACAACAATTACAGCATTATGGTCACCTAACTCTGCATCATGATTTACAACCAAATCAAAAATAGCAGAACCAGAGTCATCAGGATCAATGTTACCAATAAACGACTCCTTTGAACCAACAACACCACCATCAACTAAAAGACGAACCTTTACAGCCTTTGCTTTCTCCTCACCAATGTTATCAAGCTGTACAGAAAAAGAAAATGCATCCCCCTGCATTAATTCCTTTGAATCCTTTCTTGCAGCAATAGAAAAATCCGTGCCAGAAACAATTATCCAAGGAACACCCAAAACTTCAAAAGACGCCTTGTCAGAAGTAGCATCACCGCAATCAAGACAATCGCCCTCCAAATCAAAAACATAAATACCCGGAGCAGCAGAAGAAATAGGCTGCAAAACAAAAGAAACATTTTCAGATTGCCCAGGCAAAATGTTGCCAAGTTCAACAACGTTACTTGAAAGCAAAATAAAAGGATCAAAACTAGAGTTAGTTACAGGAGCAAGTTCCACAGAAACATTCCTTGCAACACCAGAACAAATGTTTTCCACATTAGCAGACACAACAATGTTTTGACCAGCATAAACTTTTGCAGGAGAATAAGCAAGATCCTTTAAATCCAAATCAAAACATTCATTCACAACAAGATTAACATCAAAATAATCAGTGACAATACCAAGACTGTTATTGTACGTCAACTTAACTGGCACACGATAAAAGCCAGGCAAAACACCTTCATTTACACTAAAACTAAAAGCAGCCTGCTTTTGAGAATCAGAACCCATTGTACCAAGGCTTTCAAAAACATCAATTACATTAAAAAGAAGCGGATTTAGTTGCGCCTCTGCATTAACATCAAAAGCAACTCTGTTTGAAGTAAAATTTTCAACATTAACAATCAAGTTTACAGTGTCACCAGGAAAAGGCTTTGCAGGCAAAGTAGAAAAATCATCAATTTTAAGCAAATAATAAGACTGCTGAGCTAAAGCAAGTGAAGCAAACAGAACAAAAAAAAACAAAAACAAAAACTTTTTCATAAAAACGAGCAGCCTCTAAAAAAATAACTAATGCAAAAACAATTGTAATAATTTAAATATAAGATAAAGCATTTAAATTAATGGCAAAAAAATGAAAAGAATAAAAACAGGCGTAACAGGACTCGACGAACTAATTGAAGGCGGATTCCCCGAAGGAAGAAGCGTACTGTTAAGCGGAGCATGCGGAACAGGAAAAACAATATTCTGTTCACAATTTGTTTACGAAGGAGCAAACAAATACGCCGAACCCGGAATAATAGTAACACTTGACGAAAGACCAGCACTAATCAGAACAGACATGCAAAGCTTTGGCTGGGACATTCGAAAACTGGAAGAACAAAACATGATACACATAATTGACGGAAGCATAGCGAAAATTGGTTTGCCAAGCGAAGAAGAATATTCACTTCCTGCAACAGGATTTGACTTAGACAAACTACTGCTTGAAGTAATGAGAGTTGCAAAAAGAATCAACGCAAAAAGAGTCGTAGTGGATTCACTTCCATCACTTGGATTTAACTTTAAAAACGAAAATGACGCAAGACAAGCAATACTAAAACTAAGTTATATTCTGGCACGAATGGGAACTACATCCATCCTTACAAGCGAAATAAATGAAAATGAAAACCGCTACGGAAAATACGGCGTGGAAGAATACGTTGTAGACTCAGTAATGGTGCTTTCATACCAAGGGCTTGGCTCAAAAAGCAACAGGACAATGCACATAAGAAAAATGAGAGCAACAAAACACTCAGAAGCAATACACCAACTAGAATTCACAAGCACAGGAATAAAAATACACAAAACACAAGAATACACGCACATCTAATTTTTTCTTTCAACCAAATAATTTGCAAAATCCTTTAACAAAGCCTTTGACTTTGACTGCTTTAACTTTGGTTCAACTGCAGACCAAGCACCCAAAATAATTTCACGCGCCACACCAGAAGCATAATCAAGCGAACCTGATTTCTCCATCAACTCAATTGCTTCGCGCTTTAAACCAACATCATCAGTGTGCATTGACAAAATTTCCTTTAAACGCAAACCATCCTTTGTAGAAGAATTCTCAATGCAATGAATAACCATCAAAGTACGCTTTCCTTCCATTATGTCCTCAGCAAAATCCTTGCCCAAAACATTCTCCTTAGACAAATTAAGCACATCATCATGAATCTGAAACGCAACACCAATAGTATTAGCAAAATCACCAAGCAAAACCTCAAGCTTTGCATCAGCACCACCAAGTATAGCCCCAAAACGAGCAGACAACCTTGCAAGAGTGCCAGTCTTGTAAGAACACATCTGAAGATAATGCTCCTTTGAAACAACATCCTTTTTCCCTTTATGCCAAAAAATATCCATGCCCTGCCCAAAAGAAAGCTTCAGCATTTCCTGACAATAAACATCATACAAGCGGCTCTTAGTAACTGCAGAAATCTTGTTATCAGAAAACAAAATACTCATTGGAAGGTAATACAACAGAGTGCCATTATTGACTGCAATGTCCAAACCAAACAATTTATGCATTGACGGCTTTCCCCTGCGCATATCACTATTGTCTTCAACATCATCAATCACCAACGTACCAGCATGAAGCAACTCAGGAATTGCAACAAAAGGCATTGCATTTTTTTTCTTCCCACCAACAGCCTCACAACACAAAATCATTAAAGCAGGACGCCAACGCTTTCCGCCTCGATCCAAAAAATCCCACACAGGCTCAACAATAGACTTATCAAGAGTCTCCAAATCAAAACCAAACTCAGGCCTGCCAAAAACACCCTCAAGCCACTTCTTTGACAGTTTTCTAGGAAAAAAATCATTAATCTCATGATTAATTTCCTTTACAGACTCCTTCAAATAAGACTCAAAAGACATAAAAAAAACCTTTAAAACTAATAAATAAAGATTTAACAGCACACGGCTTTAAATTAATTATTTTAACTAAAATTGTAGTTTAAGATGACAGAATTAAAAGAACTCATAGAAAGCAAGCTAATTCATTTAAAAAAAATAAAAGAAAAAGGAATAAACCCCTACCCATACAAGTACACGCCAACCCATTACTCTGACCAATTACACGAAAAATTTGACAAAATAAAAGCATCAGAAGAAACCGGATTTAAAGCAAAAATAAGCGGAAGAATAAAAATAATAAGAAGCTTTGGAAAACTTGCATTCATTGACTTACAAGACAGCAAAGGAAAAATACAAGTCTCATTAAAAGAAAATTATTCAGACAAAAAAAGCTTTGAATTATCAGAACTGCTTGACGCAGGAGACATAATCGGCGCTGAAGGAGAAGTAGTCAAAACAAAAAAAGGAGAACTCACAGTACAAGCAAAAAACATTACACTGCTTTGTAAAAGCATTTTACCACTCCCATCAAAATGGCACGGATTACAAGACGTTGAAACACGCTACAGGCAAAGACACTTAGACCTAATCATGAACCCAGAAGTAAGCAAAGTATTTGAAACACGAACAAAAATAATCAGTTTAATCAGAGAATACTTGGACAAACAAGGATTCATGGAAGTAGAAATACCAACACTACAACCAATATATGGCGGAGCAAACGCAAAACCATTCAAAAGCAATTCAAACGCACTAAAACAAGATTTATTTTTAAGCATCTCCCCAGAACTTTACCTAAAACGACTAATAGTTGCAGGCTACGAAAAAGTCTATTATGTTGGAAAAAACTTTAGAAACGAAGACATAGACAAAACACACAACCCAGAATTCACTACAATGGAATGCTACGCAGCAAACTGGGATTACAACGACATGATGAAACTAACAGAAGACCTGTACAATTTTGTTGCACAAAAAATATTCGGAACAACAACAATTGAATATGACGGAACAAAAATAAACCTAAAAGGACCGTGGAAAAAAATAACAATCAAAGAAGGACTAAAACTACACGCAAAAATTGACGTGGACAAAACAAAAGACTTTGAGCTAGAAGAACTAGTCAAAAAACATTCACCAGAATATGATGGCCCAAAAATAAGAGGATTATTAATTGCAGAATTATTTGAAGCACTAGTGGAAGAAAAACTTGGAAAACAACCAATATTTGTAATAGATTACCCAAGAGAAACAACCCCATTATGCAAAGCACACAGAGACGACCCGACCTTAATTGAAAGATTTGAACCAATGATAAACGGATGGGAAATAGGAAACGCATACAGCGAACTAAATGACCCAGTAATGCAAAGAGAATTATTAGAAAAACAAGCAAAAGAAGGCAGAGCAGGAAATACACAAGAACCTGTTGATGAAGACTTCATTAACGCAATGGAATACGGCATGCCACCAACAGGCGGACTAGGAATAGGAATAGACAGAATGGTAATGCTTTTTACAAATCAGCCAACAATAAAAGACGTAATATTTTGGCCACAAATGAAAACACAAAAATAAAAAAATCAGTGACCTAAACCTTTTTTTCTACCAGATTTTAAAACAATCAAAACAATTATTACAAAAGAAATTGCAGCAAGCACAAAACTAATTACAAGAAGTATACCGGCAAACAAAAGAAAACCAGAAAACAAATCAATACCAAAAAAAGCCGGACCGAACTGCCCAAACAAATCAACAGGAGTAATTACAATATCAGAAGAAATGCCCTGTGACCCAGAAAAAACAAGTGACGGCACAGGAAAAAAATCCTCCGACTTTAACTTTACAAAATCATCAACCTGCTTTTTCGTAAAATTTTTGTTCAAAGAATAAGACACACTCACAGAATTTGAGTCCTGCACATCAAACAACAAAACAGGATCACTAGACAACACGATAAAAGACGGATTCGAAATAATCTCAGTTGAAGTTGCCGCAAAAGACTTTGGAACAACCTCGACAATCTTGACAGACACATTTGAATCAAAAGTCAAAACAACCATTGCGCGATAAAAAGAATTATTTCCATCAACCACTTTGTAAAAATCAATTGTTCGTTTTGGTTTATACAAAGAAAAATTACCAAGTGAAAGCTGCACCAAATCTTTTCTTAACCCCGCCTTAGCGAAAAACCTTTCAAGATCACTTTTTTTATAAGTAAAAGACTTTGACTCATAAACACTAACATCAACAGCACCAACAGAACCATTAAAAGAATCCGCTGCGGCCTGAGCATCAAGTTTTGCACGCTCAAAATTAACACCTTTTTCTAAAGCAATTTTTGAATTTGAAAGACTTGCTTCCCCCAAAGAAAACAAATTATCAAACGAAGAAGACAAAACACCCAAAGAAACCAGCACAGATTTTACTTCCTCCGCTGCAACTTTTGCCTCTTGTGCAACAGAAAGCAAAGCATTAACCTCTGCAACATCAAGTGCAGTATTCTTCAAAGTAACACGAATTTTATCCTCAGAAAAACGACCAGATTCATCAGTGACACGAGCAATCAAATCATAACTTGCATTCTCGGCAGTCAAAGTATTCCAATCAAAAACATAATTAGAACCAGAAAGAACACCATCACCAAGCTTTGTGCGTCCATTACGATCATAAAAAAATTCAACAATAGAAACACCAGAAGGATTAACACCTTCATCAGAAGCAATAGCACTTAATGTAACAACATCAGTCAAAAAAGCACGATCAACAGGAGAAACCAAATCTACTTGCGGATCAACATAATCAACAAAAAAATCCTGCTCTACAACACAAGGATCATTCTCAGAATCCTCACCACTAAAATAAATAACTATTTTTCCAGGAGGTAAACCATTTAAGTCAAACGAATAATAAAAAGCATTCCTTGCAGAAATACCAAAAAAAACGCGATTTGTATCACTTTGCGGCAAAGTGACATCCAAATAAGAATCAAAAATAAAATCATCACTCAAAATATTCAAATCAAAAGAACCACTATTCACTGCACCTTCAACAACAATTGTCAAATCACAAGAACTACTTGAACGAGAAATCGCTTCATTACTCAAACCACCCGTATTTCCAGCATTGTCAATTGACTGCAAAATATAATGATAATAAACACCCTCACTAACACCCTCGTCCACATAAGACGTGCCGGAAGTTAATTCAGAAATAACTGTCGCGCCTTCATCAATAATTGAAAAACCAGTCAACAAACCACGATAAATTTTGTACCCCTTAATCCCAGAATGAGAATCTAACCCAGCATTCCAAGTCAATTGAATAGATCCAGCACCCAAAGGGCTTGCCTTAAGTGCCGTAGCAGCAAAAGGCGGAAAACGATCAATCTTAAGCCCATAATGACTTGCCTCACTCCATTGCCCGCCAGCACGATAAATTACATGAAAAAACCATTGACCATTATCCTTGCCCAAAAAAACCTTTTCACCATCAGTAGAATCCGAAACATCATCAGGGATTGTATCAGGAAATCTGTCAAAAACAAAAGAATAACCAGAAGCCCCATCAAATTCAAATTCAAACCTTGGAGAATCATTAGTGGACCAAACTTCACCATCAGGATGAGTAGAAGAAGTTATTTGCGGCCCAGCAAAACCAAACACGCTTGCAGACAAAAATAAAACAAAAACAAAAATTGAGAACTTCATCAAGTACTAATAGATAAAAGAAAAGTAAATAAAAGAAACTCCTTGGAGAAAAAAATGAAGCGAGCCCAGAGGGATTTGAACCCTCGGCGACTTGGTATCTCCCATCTGGAAAAAGCTAAGAGCTACACCTCTTTCAACACTAAGCTGAAAAATCAAGTGCTCTACCAGACTGAGCTATGGGCCCCTATAACATACATTACCCCTAACGAAAATTTTAAAGGCTTTCTAATTGGACATTTTAGAAAATCTGACAATTCTAGTTAGATGATGCTTAGTTCTAAATCCAATTTCATTCAAAAATTTTAAAATTTCATTTTGAGAAGTAATACGAAAAACATATTGATTTTCAGCTTTAGTTATATTGTTGGAACTAATAGAAAATCTAGTGAGGCCTTCTTTTATATCTTGGATTAAATTTAATGAAAACAATTTCATTTGCAAGACTAAAAGATTACTATAATGCCTAGCATGCCCTGAATACCTTTTAGAATAACGTAAATATATACTTCCATCAGTGTCCCAAACACCCCTTAAGCAACTACGCAATAATTCTTTGTCTTTAGAAATAATTTTTGGAATAAAAACATTATTTTGTTTTTCACCAACTGGGAACCCCAAATTAAAAAAATATTCAAAAATACGCTTATTCTTTATATGATATCGAGCTGAGTTGTCCTTTCTAATAAATGGCTTTCTTTTAGTCCCAAAATATTTATGAAATACAGGCTGCAAAAAAGAACTGTAATACTCGTACTCATCATTTGCACCAGTAAAAGCTAACTCATATCGAAATCTTTTATCGTAGTTTGCAAAATATTTAGATAAACCCCCATCACCAAGAAGAGCACCATATACCTCAGCTAATTCAGGAGTTAGATCCATAATTAATTTAGTAAAAAATACAATTTAGTTTTAACTAGAGTGCATTTCCGGTGCAAAAATAAAAAATACTGAGCTATGGGTCCCACTAAAAAAAATGGGGCTGGCGAGATTTGGACTCGCGACACAACGGTCACCGATAAACTGACAATTCAAATTTAGATAAAAAAAATCTCTAAAAAAGATTTATCTATGTTAAACTTCAGCCGTTTGCTCTACCAGGCTGAGCTACAGCCCCATTACGAAAAATTACCTAGATAACGGTTTTAAACGATATCTATAGCAAGAAAAATCAGATAGAAAAACCCAAAATACTTGGATTTAAAACACGCTTAAGTTCACTTGAAGAAAGCCTAACACTATGCGTATGAAGACCAACATTAAACTCGACAACTGGAAAATCAAAAACCAATTTATCAAAAAAACAAATTACACCAAAAATAGCACAAAGCGGAGAAACACTGCCAATTTCACAACCTGTCTTTTCCAGCACTTCTTGAGGGGAAGCTAAAGAAAATTTTTTTTCATTCAAAGAAAAAGCAAGCTTTTTAGCATCAACTTTCTTATTTCCAGGCAAGCACACTAGCACAAATTTACCAGAATCACTTTTGAACAAAAGAGCCTTTACACCACAAGATAAATCAGCCCCACGAACTTTAGCAGCTTGTTCAGAAGTAAAAACAGGCTCATGCTCAAGTACTTCAAAAACTACATTCTTTTCTTTTAAAAAAGAAACCATTTGTTCAAACTCTTTTTGACCCACAAAAAAAAACTCTTAAAAAATTAGAGCGAGCCCGGAGGGATTTGAACCCTCGACACGCGGCTTAAAAGGCCGCTGCTCTACCAGACT
>CAYIJY010000023.1:0-10717 GCA_964363785.1 uncultured archaeon | reverse complement strand
ACCTCTTTATAAAGAACTAAACTATAGTAACTATTTTTAATCATGGTGGTTAAAGCCTGATTTTTCCTGTTTTTTCCAGATTTTTGGGTAAAAGTATATTAAGGGGTTTGCGTGAGTGAGAAGCAGAAAAATTTCCTGCAAAAGAGGTGTGCGGGTAATGTCCGAAAGGTGGTACAATTGAAAGTGATTGATAAAATGTCCTACCAACTCAAGAATGGAAACACGTTTATTGTGCTTGAAGTGAAAGGAAAGAAGGGCGAGAGAATCAATCTTGCCGAACAGAGAATAAAGGGCGAGGTAATATTTTTTCACGAAGCCCCAAAGACAATGCACAACTGTGTTTACTTTCCCGACGAGAACGTTATTGAACTGGGCGGGGCTGAAATGGAAACCGAGAGAACAGTCTACCTGGTTGTTTGTTGAAAAGTGTGTGGGTGGGGGTAGTGGATAAAGAGAAAGAGATATTAAAGAGCGAGTTATGTATAGAAAAGGATAGAGAAGAAAATGCTTTAACCAAAAAAGAGGATGTACCCACACCCCTGCAATTTCACAAGAGCACGGCAAGGCTGTTCGAGATTGTCGCTATTATTTACAAAAACCATTACAGAGAGAATGAAAGAGAAGAGTACTCAATCAAAGGCTTTAAGTCCGCGCTCTCTTTGTATGTCGGCTTTCACGAAAGGAATATTGGTCCTCGTTTTAATCTTTTAGCGAGCTTGGGAATCATAAGAGTGAAAGAGCCCAACAAAATGAACCGCAAGGGAATAGTTTTCTTGGATCTTGAAAAGCTGTTGGAGTATTGTGATGATGCTGAACTTTGGAGTATTTGGTTAAAAAAACAAAAGGAGGAATCAAAATGAATTATGAAAAATTGATGAATGTCCTGGAAACAGATTCAGAGGAAGGAATAATAGAACTGGCGGCAGAGCGAATCAAGGAACTTGGTTCAGAGAACACCGAAAAGCAAAAAGTAATTGACGAGCTGGGAAAAAAGTTGGATTGTCTCAACGAGAGAAACAAGCTTTTAGAAGAACGAGTCGAATTGAAGAAAACCCTTGCGGAACTCAATGAAAAAGAAGCAGCCCTGCAAGAAACACGGTCGGATTCAAGGCCATACCAGAAAAAGCTTTTCTACGTTGATTCGCAGGATTCTGAACTTGGCAAACTGAGGCTCGCGCGCCACAACATGTACCAAAGAAGACACGGTATACCTGACGACAACGATCCGCGCATTCTGAACATTCAGAGTTCAACAGTTTTGAATGACGCTCCGCGCAAAAAATTGTTGGGCAATAACAGCGAAAACGAGATTGAAGAGCTCAAGCAAAAAAGAATGCAAATCTATGAAGATAGCAGGGCCAAATAGCGGCAAGAAAAAAGTTGCGAGGCTCCATATAATGGCGGGCAAAAAAGATATCCAGGAAAGGCGCGAAAGAGTGCGCCAGCTTATAGCAGAAGGACTTTCTTCAAGAGAGATAGCTGTAGCGCTCAAAGTTGCATTACGCACGATTCAGTATGACAGGCAGAAAATAAACAAGGAAATACTTGAAATCCTCAGGGGAAAGACCGTTGAAAACCTCTTGTCTGATTTTTTACTGAAATATGACAGCATTTACAAGGAAGCCAGAAAAACCTACAGAAACACTTCAAACGACAACGCCAAAATAGGGGCCCTGAGAATAATGCAGCAACACGAAAGAGACAAAATACTGCTCCTGCAATCCCTCGGATTCCTGGCCGGCGTAAAAGAAATCATTGGCATTTCAGGAGAAGAACCGCTCACAATATCCCAAGCCAGAAAAATCCTTGACGAAGATAGGGGCCTAAGCGTTAAAGCTGCACTGGAAAGAATAAAAGAAAGAAACAACAACGAAACAAAGAAATAACCCTCAAACACCTTGCCTACAACGCACACAGCCTTGCAGATATTCTTTTAAAAACAATAGGATTTCTACAAAACCAATTTTTTCGAACTGCTTTGATATTTTCATGGCAGTTTTATTGGAATGGGTTCCACAGGGATTGGTTCAATGATTGATATTGTTTCTTTTGTGCATTTTGCGGTGCATCCATCTCCGTTGATTAAATTTCCGTCGTCGCACCATTCTTTTATTGTCCCGCCTCTTTCATTTGTATAGGTTTCTTGTATTCCGTTTCCGCACCAAGGTTGCTCAATGCAGTAAATGTGCGCTGTTGTGCTGCATTTTGGCGTTCCTCTTTCTGTCCACCCAATTACTGTGCTTGAAACAAGGCCTGCGGTTCCAAATTTTTTCAAGTCAGTTGAAGTCCAGTTACTGCAATTGTTGGTTGCTTTTGTTCCGTTTGCAATAGTTCCAGTCCAAACAGAATCAATCGAAGTCAAAAGAACGCTTGCTTCCGTTAAATTAATTGGGCTATCCAAAGAGCCATCAGTTAAATCCGCCCAATTGTTTGCAACCATTGTTCCATCAGTTTTTCTAAAACCAAATAATAACGAATTGTATAACCGGTCCTTTGCATTCGTTGTGGAAGAACTCATCCAAGCCTTCCACTTAGCATTTGGTGAAAAGCCACCTGCACGAGCAGCAACAGCACATTTCAAGTCAGCTCCGCTCAAGCCACTTAAATTGCCATTAAACTTTTGTGAAGTGGCAAAAATTTTGTAAGAAGGGTCAATAGTGCAGGTGGAAGAACAGCCATCAAAATTATTCAAATTTCCGTCGTCGCACTGCTCATTGGTTTCAAGAATCTTGTTTCCGCAAACTGGAATAAATGAGGAAATATTTACGTTTGCATAATGTTCGCCAATTTCATTAATCCTTATTTTTAAATTGGATAATTCATCAATAAATTCTTCTCCTTCTGTCAGTTCTTTTGCACTCCCGTTATTTCCAATTAATTGAAGTGAGTTTCCAGAGCCTTCAATGTATTCCCAAAAAGGCTCATCAAACGGAAGGTCGAATGCCCTTAAATGCAATAAGACAAATGGCTGTTCAATATCCGAATCGAAACCGATTTTATCCCTGAATTCTAGATAATAATATTTTGCTTCAGCAGTTTCAGCCTCACCTATGTATTGGTAAGGAAAGGAAGGCGTTTTGATTACTTGAATTCCGTTTGTTGGCAATTCAAGTGGTTTTAATGTATATTCGCCAAAATTATTCAATTCATTTGATATTTCTAAAACATTTCCTGAATTAAACCACCCAATGTTTATTGTTGTATCTGCCCAGCCCATCATTTCCTTATGGATGGAATTAATATGAAACTTGCCAGTTGTTATTTCTGAAAAGTGATACGGATTTCTCCCGCCCATTACATCATAAATGTCGCCCATCTCAAAAAAATAGCAATTATCGCCAACAACATTTGTTCCGCAATCATAGCTTCCGGAATGCCTTGCACCAAAATTATGGCCTAATTCGTGCCTAATCAACCTTGTGGCTTGAACAGAAGACAAACTATTATTTCCAACACTATTCATAGTGACCCCCATATTTATTATTCCTTCATCAGTTTCTAATGGAAAAAGCCCAATAAAATAAGAGTTGCCGTTTAATGAATCCGAATCGCTTTTAAAAAAAATAAAAATAATTCTCCGATAATTTTTTTCAATAAAATCAATGTCTGGGTCAATGACATCCATTGCCGCATTCAAATTCCTAGAAATATATTGTGTCTGCGCAGGATAGTATCCATAAATATCACCAATATCTCCTGAAAGCCATGCCTTACCATAAGAGATTTCCCTATAATATGAATTAGTTGAAACTGGATTGTCAGGATTTAATATTTCATTCCAAATTTCTTCTTTTGTATATGGGTGATAATTTGGGTCAAGGACATCATTCACCAAAATTATTGCGGTTTTTTGCCCCCCAAGAGAAGGGTTTTCTTCTACGCCAGCAATTACGTTGTCCCCAGTAGGTAAAATTTCAACCTTTGCTGTTTCAAGTATATTTTCACTTAAACTTGTGTTCTTTGATATGAGGCCTTCTACTCTAATAAAATCGCCATATTTTAATCCTGAAGGTTTTTGCTGAAAATTTATTCTTGTTAATGTTCCTTGAGAATTAATGTACTCTGCGTGTTCAGTTGTGAAATTTTCTGGCCCAAAATTTTCAATTTCAGTAAAATAATACTTCCCATCAATAGTAATCAAGTTTTCCTGAGAATTGGCAATTAATTCATTTTCTTGCAAAATAGACGGGCTTCCCTGATTAGATTTAATAGCTTCACCAGTTGAATCATTTGAAACGCACCCAAAAAGTAAGAAAGTGGCAATACATATTATGAACAGTTTTTTCATTTAATTTTAAATAAGTAGTTCCATTAATTTAAACTTTATGCAAATTTTAGGGTAATTTTGGTTTTTAATTTGCAATTCCCCACAATACTATTGCCATTCCGATTATTGCAACAACTGCTGATTGTATGACCCATAATATTTTTTTATTTCCTTCAATGGGGCTTTTTAGTGTAAGCATTTTTGCAAAAAAATTTGGGCCAAATTTACTGCCCCAAGCGAATATTTTGTCTCCTGGTAATATTAAGTATTCAAAATATTCTCGGCCTTGTGCTTCCCCTATTCCTGTTTTTTGCTTGAATTCCTCTATTTGTTTTGCATATTCATCGTCATTATCATATACCCCCAGTTGGTGTTCCAATTTTCCTTGGTCAATTGGGTTTCCGATAATGAGTATTTTTCCTGTTTCGTCTTCTAAATAAAACTCAGTTCTTTTTATTCCGCTTCCAAAAACAGATTGTGCTGTTCCTCTTGGACCTTTTCCAAACTTTTTGCCACGCTGAAAGGTTTGGTATCTGCAGTAAACGCAAGTGGTTTGGGTAATTGGTGAAAGAAAAGTTTTTTCGTTTGAAACTGTTCCAAAAAGAACAGAATTTGCTCCTGCCTCAAAAATCTTTTTTTGTTTTGACAAAGCAATCTGAATATTTCCAACAACCCCCACTATTGCCAACACAAACAAAATTCCACCAATTCCAACTGCAATAATATCCATTGTTCACCACTTTTTTTCAAAAACAAGCAATTTGAACGCATCATTGCTTTGAGGACTGATTTGTATTGAGAATTCTTTTGCTTTTGGAATACTCAAAATCAGCACTTCATCTACAAGCTCAGTTTTGTATTTTGGGCTATCACTATTTCTGTTGCGCACTTCCCTTATTTTTGTTTCCCATGTTTGAGTAAAAGTTTGCCCAGCTACATTAACAGTAGTAGTGTACTCTCCTAGTTCGGTTTTTTTATTAATCCTTAACTGCAATTCATTGCTTTGAATTGAAGAATAAACCTCGTCTGGCAAAATAACGTTTATTTGGTTATTAAATTCGGTTGAATAAATTTCCCGCAAACCAAAAGCTTGCCAAATGCCAAAAATAAAAAGACCTGCAAAAAGTAAAATTAAAAGAATTGCAAAAGCAAAAAATAATTTTTTGGACAAATCAGCACCCATAAAAAACCCTCAAATTATAGCCACGTACATTGCAAATAATCCAATTAAAACAAATGGAATTCCGATTAGTAGGAAGAATGAAGTAATCCCTGAAACTCCGATAAAATAACCCGTCCTTGACCTATAAGTGATAAATTGCCACTTATTTTTTGGGTCTGTGTGCATTTTTTTTACTCCGCCACTTTCAACTATTTCGCCGACAAGTGTGACTTTGTCCCCGTTTTTTAATGTGTTTTCAAGCTTTGTGATGGGGCCGTAGGTTGGGTCAATTTCATATTTTTTGAATGTTATTGGTGAGTCAACTGTTTGTTTTTCTATCAAAATTTCTCCTGTTCCATCTTTTACAATGAATGGTTCTTTTGATTCTGACTCTGAAATTATTTCAAAGGATTTTTTTTTGAGTGCCCTGCCTTTTTCACGAGAATATGTGTGCTTGTGGATTGAAGAATAGCAAAATGCAACTTTTTGGTTTGAAAACGGCGCAATAACTTGGTCGTCAGATTTTACAAAACCTTCAATGATTGAAACATCTTTGTTTTTTGCCTGAAAAATTTTGACTTTTGGTCTTGAGATTAGTGTAAAAAACAATCCAAATAAATAAATCAGAGTTTTTGATAAATATAACCCGATAATAAAAAACAGGAACCCGATTCCGAACAGGAAAATGTTTTCAAAAGCAAACGTCATTTACTGCACTGTTCCTTCAAATGTGTTATTGTTTTCGTTTGTTTCAACCATCCCGTTATTCGGGTCAATTACTAATTTTACTGTTTTTCCGCTTGGGTTCACATCAACACCATATTTGATGATATAAATCATTCCGTTTTCAAAGGTTGAAGTTGAATAGTTTGGTTCTGGATATCCAAACATTACTCCTGATTTGACGAGTTGGCCGTCAACGTAAACATTTCCTTGGGTGTTTGCTGTTTTCCATGCTTGTCCAGCTGAATTGTAATAGGTTGATGTAAAGTTTTGGAAATTTAAAGTATATGAATTTCCAATAATGGTTGCCGTTACTGGTCCTGTAATTGTTAAATCACCAGAAACGCATCCGCCGACCAAAGTGCCACCTTGCAAATCACAACATCGTGCACTATCACTTGCAAACGCAGTGTAACGAGATTGTTCTTCTCCCGGACTATACACATATTTTCCAGAGCAAGCTTGGGTTTGAGAACAAATTTCTCCGCCAAGCTGTGAACAAGTAAATGTAGAGTTGCTTGCACAGTTTTGTGCAGCCGGAATTATTGAGCTATAATTACAGATTCCGCTTACACAAACGCCATCGTACTTGTAAGTTGTGCCATCACAAAAAGAATTACAAACAATTCCAGCACAAAGGTCTACAGGCGGTTGGCCGCATTGTGTTGCACCGTTAATGGCTCCTGAATAATAGCATTGGCCTTCACTGCAATAACCATTTGTTTGAAGTGTGGCCCCATTGCATTTGTCAGGGCAAGAAATTCCTGCGCAAAGGTCTATGGATGTATCTTGCCTTGGCAAAACTGTCATTTTTGTTTTTTCAAATAATGGATTGTCAAAAGAACTTAATAGTGTGGCTCCAAAGTTTCCAGGGTTGTAATAAATATAGGTCAGGGTAAAATTTCCTTGATTTGTGTACCTTATTTCGTTGTCCCCCCAATCAATAATGCATAAAGAAAATGGGCAAAAACCTGTGGCCGTCACACTAAAAGGCACAGTGCCAGAAGTAGCGCTTAACTCAAATTTTGCTTGAGGCGTTTCAACAATTTCTTCTTCAACGCATGCGCCATTGTCACACCCCAAATCACATTTTTTAAACTCCCTTGTAACAACTGAACAATTTGAATTTCTGTACTTTTGCAACAAAATGTCGCCTTCACACTGAAATTCATTCAAAGCTGATTCGGGGCAAGTCGGCTCATTATTTTGCTGATTTCCCAAGTTATTATTTTGAGGCAGAGCATCTTGTTGTTCTTGATTATCTGGCTGATTTTGATTTACAGTAACACAACCACTTATCATAGCCAATAACATCAATGAAAGCAACAATTTTTTCAACAAAGTCATTATACTATAAGAAACGGGAATATTTAACCATTGTTACACCATCATTTTCGCTAACTTGGCATTCTTTTTAGTGCTTTTAGTGCCGTAATACATTCATCAACGAAAAAGCTTTTCATCAACTCCGAGAATCTGTAAGGTAAAACCACCTGCCTTTTGCGTTTTTAAATAAAAGCCATTAAAAGCTTTTCAAGTAACTGTTTTTACTGCTCGGGTATGTGGAAACGACGATGAAGATGATTCCGAAAGGAAAATGATTAAAGATGGGCGAACCGAAACCGGGCGAAAATTTTCATTTAAAGTGCGATTAATGGGATTAGAAAAGAATCAAGAAAAAAATAATACGAGGAGTCTTTACTGATTTTTGCAGGGGCGTGCGTGCCTTTCTGTGCAGGATACTGTGGTGTTCTTTTTTCATGGAATCAAGTCTTTTCTTTTAATTTGTTCCTGAATTCTTCTGCTAGCTCGTTGAGTTCTTTGATTGTTTCTACAGTGAATTTTTCAAAGTCTTTGCCAGGCTGTTTTACCAGCAGGTTTTGTTCTTCTCCGAGCTTGAAGTTTTCGTCAAAGTGTTTTTGCTTTAAGTGTTCGGCGTATTTGAGGTAGCGGAGCATGAATTTTGTTTTTTCAAAAGCCATTGGCTTGACTGACTTTATTGTAATGTCTTTTTTTGCGAGCATGTACAGGTCAATAATGTCTCTTGCTTTGAAGCCTCTTCTTGTAAGCAGGGCCCTGATTTTTTCCGAGGCGATTTCTTTCAAGTCATAGCAATAAAATTCTGGGTTTTTGGTTGCCATTGGAACATATTGCGGGTAGAGGTAATCAAAATCTTCTGCGTGCTCTTTTGCTATGGCAGCCAAAGAATGTTTGTGTGGTTGGTGGACAATTTTTTCTACAAAGTTTAATTGGATTTTTATGAATGTTTCTTTTTCTGAATCTGCTGGTTTGTACCAGAATTTGAATGTTGTAAAGCGGTTGCTGCCGCCAAGTTGGACATAGTGCTTGTTTGATTTTTCGGCTTTGAAGTCAAGGCTTAATTCTTTTGCAGCAGCTGCAAGCAGTTCCATTATTTTGTTTATTTCTTTTGAAAGCATTTTACGGATTTGGTTTTCTGTTTTGCCTTCAAAAGCTTTTTTATCCAGCCAGGTAAAATCAAGATCTTCCGAAAACCGGTAGTACCCAAAGTATGCTTTGGTTAGGCAGGTTCCGCCTTTGAAGACAAAGTTCTCAGTAAAATACTCTGATTTGGATAATTCGTTGAGCAGGCCTTGCAGCAAAAGGTCTTTTTCTATCAGTGCAGTGTTTTGTATTTTGAGTTTGTCTGACAGCCAGTTCAGTGTTTCTTTTTCAATCATTTCAATTCCTCCAGTGCTCTTCTGACTGATTTGCTGTAGTGCTTTGAATACTTTTTGAGCTGGTTCTTGTCTGCTTCGTCAGCCCATTCAATCAAATAATCCCTTATAGCCTTATTTGGCCTTCCAGCGTACTTTTTCAAATGAATCAAATCCAAAATCGTTTTTTCCAAGTCAGAATATGGAATCGATTCTTTTTTTATGCCAAAACCAAAAAGGTTCTTGCTCAATTTAACAAATCTTACCCTGCGGCCGAGAATCCCTATGGGCTTAGGCCTAAAAATAGTGTCGGAAACAACATAATCAATAGTAAACACCTCATGGGTGATTGCATTCATTTTTATGGCAGTTTCCAGGCCAAAATACCAATTCTTTATTTTCTTGTGCTCCATTGCCCTGGCGATTGCTTCAAAAAAGTTAGGGCCGCCAGTATGGTATCTTCTTTCTTCAACTGTAGGAATGTAAAAAAAACCCCTGACAATTCGCACAATATACTTGTACAAATACAGGTATCTGATTGCCTTGACATACGGCATTTTTAGCTTTGCGCATTCTTCTTTCAGTTCTTCGCTTGAAATAAAGCGCTCTTTCCTAAGCAACAGTTTCCTGACAAAAAGGCTGTATTTCATTCATATCACTATTATATCATAACAATATAATTGTAATATAAAACTATTGCTTGTTTTTCATCCTTTTGCCGCCAGTATCTTTGCTATGTCTCCAAAGTCAACGCCTTTCTTTTCCAATTCCTGTTTTATCATTTCGTGCAAAAGCTCTGTGGTTTTTGCGTTTTGTTCAAGTTTCTTTAATTGCTCAATTTTTAGTGGTTTTCCGCACTTGCTGCAGTAATCGTTTTCTTTCATGTTCTGAACAGAGCAGAACGGACAGTAAATTGTTTGGGTTGAGAGAGGTTCTTGCTCTTTTTTGTCTGGCTTCCAAAGGCCTTTTTCAATCAAAATTTCTTTCTTCAAATTTTGGTTTGCAAAGTGAACGTAAACAGATGGCATGTTGCTTTGGTTGCTCCAGCCATACTTTGCGCGTAGCTTTGCTTCGTTGTATCCTTTTACTGCGTCTTTTGTTGCGGAGCTGTGCCTAAAGCCATGAGTCCAAACCCGCTTATCAATGCCCGCTGCTTTTGCTATCCATTTGAGTTTCACATTTAAGGCATCGCGAGAAATAAGTTGTGTTCCGATTGCCTTTTTGTGGTAGCCTCTGGCGGAAAAAGCAAGCCAAATGTAATCTTGCAGTTGCTTTGGAATTTGGGATTTCTTTTCTTCCAGTTCTGCTAGCCAGGCTTCAAGGAAGGGCTTGCTTTCAACAAGGATTACTTGCCTCTTGCCTGTTTTGCCGTTAACCTCAAACTCAAGATAATTTTCGGCAATTTTCAAGTCGGATTTTTTCATGTTCAATAATTCGGAAGCGCGCAGGCCGTACTCCCACAAAATCGCAATAATGGCCTTGTTGCGGGCGTTCTTTGCAGCATTCAGGATTTTGAGCATTTCTTCTGCTGTAAGGATTTCTTTCCTGAATTTTTCAAAGCCGTTTCCGTTGCCGTTTGCTGCTTTCTTTATCCAGCGAACAGCTTCCGGCGGAGTCTCGTCATTCTCTTTTCCAAAAAGCCACTTGTAAAACATTTTGACAGCCGCCTTGTATTGCCAAAGAGTGCTTTCGCTGTAGGATTCGATTGGAATGGTTACAACAGGCCCGCACCTTGTTTTCAAAACCTTGTCTTTTGGTTTTAGGTTATTGAAGAAAGAAACCATTTCGCTCTTTGGGACATCCTCGAACTTTTTGTCCTTGAAGTGCTCGCCTAATTGTAGCGTAGCCGGACTTATGGCCTAATTGTTAGTCGAACTTATGGCCGCTTTC
>CAYIJY010000022.1:10647-10861 GCA_964363785.1 uncultured archaeon | reverse complement strand
AAAGCAATTGATTATAGCATCCGAATACCTGCAACAGCAATCGTTGAATGCAAATACAATGTTGCATTCGAAAACATTGATGATGCAATTTGCCTAACTAACAGCGAATTTGATGCCTGCAAACAAGATAACTGACTATTTTTACCTAAAAGACAACAAACTTGTTGTACTGAAAGGAGTATACGAGCCACTTGATGACTCTTACCTACTAGCC
>CAYIJY010000022.1:0-10637 GCA_964363785.1 uncultured archaeon | reverse complement strand
CGAATCAATACAACATACAGAAAAAGAAAAAACTGCACTTGACTTAGGCTGTGGAAGCGGCATACAAGGAATAAACCTGATTTTATTAGGGGCAAAAAAAGTTGTTTTTGCAGACAAAAACCCAATTGCACTAAAAAACGCAGAAAAAAACCTTCAAAGCCTTAAACTAAAAAATTATGAATTAATTGAAACTGATTTGTTTGAAAACATCAAAGAAAAATTTGACATAATAACATTTAACCCGCCATACGTTGACAGTGAAAGCATAAAATACATAGAAGTTGATGGTGGAAAAAAAGGCAGAGAAATACTTGATTTGTTTTTAGAGAAAGTAAAAGAGCATTTGAATGCCAAGGGCGAAGTTTTTTTTGTCCAAAGCATCCACAATGGCTTAATAAAAACAAAAAAAATACTAAAAAATAATGGGTTTAAGTTTGAAATAATTGCAAAAAAAAAGCTTTTTTTCGAAGAACTTGTTGTTTTTAAGGCATGGATTTAAATCCTTTACAAATCACAAAATTTTAAAAAAAAGTGAAAAAAAATGCCAGTAAACGCCGGAGTAGAATATATCGCAGCAGAACAAAAATACCACAATGCAGGAACAAAAGAAGAAAAACTAGCAGCCCTAATAGAAATGCTTAGGACTGTGCCAAAGCACAAGGGAACAGAAAACCTGCGAAAAGAATTCACAGTAAAAATTGCAAAACTAAGGCAAGAAATTGAAAAAGAAAAAACAATCGGCACAAAAAAAGGCGCAGGCGGCCCGACAGTAAACATAAAAAAAGAAGGAGCAGCACAAATAGCAATCATTGGTTTGCCAAACTCAGGAAAAAGCACTCTTTTAAACAAATTAACCGGTGTTGAAACAAAAGTTGCAGATTACCCATTCACTACAACCGTCCCAGTTGTTGGAATGATGAACTACAAAGGAGTTCCTTTACAACTAGTTGAAATGCCAGCATTAATCGAAGGAAGCCATGAAGGAAAAGCAAATGGCCCGCAAATAATATCCTCAATTAGAAATGCCGATTCACTTGTAATCCTCTGCTCAACTGACGAAGAAAAAAAAATTATTTTAAAAGAACTTGAAGTCTCAGACATAAAAATAAACTCTGAAAAACCAAACATAATAATCAAGACAGGGGAATTCAAAGGACTGACTTTTTCCGGAATACACTTCTTAAAAGTATCACAAGAACAGGTGGTTTCAACCTTAAAGGGATTCGGAATACACAACGCAAGCGTATTATTCCAAGAGCCAACAACAATTGAAAAAATACTTGAAGTCTTAAATGAAAGAATAGTTTACAAAAAAGCAATGTTTCTAAACGCATTTGAAGACCACCCAATTGAAGAGCTTAAAAAAATGATTTTTGAATTATCCGGAAAAATAATTGTATTTACAAAAAAACCAGGCCAACAACCAGACCTAAAAGACCCACTAGTACTTGACAAAGGATCAACAGTGGAAGACTTTGCAGAAAAACTGCACAAGGACTTGGCAAAAAACCTAAAGTCAGTCAAAATCTGGGGAAGCTCAAAATTCCAAGGGCAGCACGTGGCAAAAAACTACAAACTTGAAAACGAAGACATTATAGAACTCAGTGCCTAGTGATGAGTTTCTGTATGCGTAGTTGTAGTCTCAACATGCACCTTTTTTGTTTCAATCTTTTCGGATTTCTTTTGGCCAAAATTAAAAAACACTAAAACTAAAACAAGAATAATCAAAAAAACACCAATTAAAAGCAATGAATTATCACGGTTTCTGACATCAACAGAAAGCGGTTTTCTAATCTGGTGAACCCCAAATTCATCAGTATAAGTTGCAACTGCAAAAATAGTTTGTTCACCCACTTGATTCTCACCTGCATTAAAAATAATTTTTGCGTTAGAAACAGATTGCCCAATTGATAATTTATCGATAAAAAAAGGCCTGTCTTTTAATGAAAAATCATTTGGCAAAACAATGTTAACAGAAAAATCTGACACATCAAGCGGGCTGTTATTCATTATGTCAAAAACCAATGTGTTTTCTTCAAGTGGATTTAAGGCAGTCTTTAAAAGACGCGGATTAAAAGAAACTGGATTATTTTTAACAGTAAAAAAAATTGAGTGACTCACTGAAAGACCATTCACAGCCCACTGTGCCTTTACTTCTGATTTTTGAGGAGAAGAAAAAAGTGCTTTTACAAAAAACTTTTTTGACTCAAAACCATTGTTCTTTATCTCCCTAAAGAAAAATTTTTGTTGTTTTTTTTCAACTCCATCAACAATAAGCACGAGTTCTTTTGCAGAAGAGACAGTCACTTCAAAGTCAGTCAAGTCACGCCCCAAATTATTTACAACAACTAATTCCAGTTCAAAAACCTCAAAAGAAAAAAGGTCAAAAGAATCCTTTTCAAGACTAGGCTGAATTGAAACAAAAACACTTTGCCCCAAAACAAAAAACGGAAAAAAAACAAGGCAAATAAAAACAAGGCTAATCCACTTCGCTTTCAAAAACATCCTCATCATCCTTGTTTTTTGAAAAAGACAAAATCCTGCTGCGATTATTGTAAACCAAAAGCAAAACCAAAAGAACAGCCAAACCAAAAATAACCTGAAAAATCAAGTCATTAGACTGAGTATTCTGTGCCTGTGTTTCCACAAAACCCTGCCTGTAAACAGACAATGCATCAGCAACAACTTTTTGTGAAAAAGACTTTGCAAGCGAATAATTATTCTGGTTAAAGTACTGCTGAGTTTCACGCCACCTGTCTTCAACTGTCAAGACAAGCGAAGAATTAATCCATTTACCACGATTTTCTTCACTTAAAATATAGTTAACCAAGTCAGGCAAAGTAGAAAACTCGCCAGAAGTTTTTTCTTTTATTAACGCGTTTTGACCATAAACCAGGTCAAACGCATCCTGCCTCAAAAGCCTTAACTCAAACTCATTAAGCAAAATATCAGACCTAGTGTGAACCCGATTATAAACAGACTCAATAGACTGTGACAATTCCAAAGCATCAATCACGTAATTTCCAACTGCATTAAATTCCTGCGGAGGATCAGCAAGTGAAATAAACTGAGTCTTATCAGAAACATCCAAATTGGACAAAGAAATAAATTGTTTAAACTCATCAACCTTTTTTCTGTAATCAAGGGCATTGTTATTAAAATTACTTATTTCCAAAGTCACTTCCAAGTATTTTTCTTTTAAATTAAAAGCCTTTTGAGTATCAGGCACGGCAAAAAAATCACTCTCAAGACTTGATGCCTCAAGCACAAGTGAAGCAATTTCTTTTGACTGTAAAGACAAGCCCTCAAGAGCTGAATTCATTTTAGAAACATGCTGTGCTGCCTCCAAAGAATCAAAACTTGAAGCAATGGTGTTTAACTGAAAAACCTCATTGTTAAAAACATTTGAAAGATTAACAAAACGCAAAGAATAACTTGGAGTAAAAATCCATTGAACAGAAGAACTTGAAATTTTTTGTTTTTCCAAAGAAAGCTCACGGAGCACGTCTGCGGTCTCAAAAACACTTCGATTAACCGGCCTTGAGGCGGATAATTGCTTTGCAGCTTCCTTAACTGGAAAAAAAGTCACTATGGAAGAACCTGACAAAATAGGAATAACCCAAAATTTTTCATTCTCATGACTAATAGGCACAATTGGTTGCTCGAATTTCTCGCCTTCGTACAAAAAATTTTTTTCCTGCACAACAAAATGAACTGCCTCATTCCCAGAAACAGCCACTGCAAAGCCGGAAAAAAAAAGAACAGCAAAGACCACTAATATAGTTTTTTTCATTTTAATAATAAGGAAATTTAGAAAATAAAAAACCTTTTGTTTGAAAATTCAAGCGGAAAGATTTTTTTTTTGGTCTGATTTTGGCCGCTCAAGGTCAGGGAGCTTTATTTCCTCAAGCTGATCTGCAAGTTTAACAAGACCCCTTGCCATCTCATCTTTTGTCTTTAAAGTATTAAACTGGGCTTTTTCAAGCTGATTATCAAGATTACTCTTAATCTGCTGGGCTTTTTTTTCAGGAGGGGTATAATTTGCAGCACTGATTGCTGACTGGATTTTTGAAATCTGTTCCTCAACATTACGCTTAGTGATTTTATCAATCTCGTCCTTAAAAATCTCAATTGCATCAGACTGGGCAATCAAAATCATCTTCTTTGCACTTTTTTCATCCAAACCCAAGTCACGCAAATTAGAAATAACTTCTTCCTCAGGCGTAGAATTCTTTAAAAGAGTCTGAATGGTCTTTACAATACTCTGGTTATCTGAAGCAGGCTGAGAAGAAAAATAAGGCGCATAATTTGGCTGGCTTGACGCAACCTCATTAAAAGAGGGCTTTGTCTCGGTTTTTTGAGAAAACGAAGGAGATGTCTGGCCAAGTGAAGCCTGTCGCTTGACATCATCTGGCCTTTCGCCAGAAAAAGCATTATTCAAAAAATTCACTACAAAAAATGAAATAACAAAAAACAGCACAATACCCAAAAGCATGCCAAATATTTCAAGCAAGTTAAAACCAAAATACTGCAAAAAAAACAAGGCTAAACACCAAAGACAATAATAAGACTCAAACCTTAATTAAGTTTTTGGTCAAAACAAAGAATTAAAATAAAGACAATCTTAGAGTATGTAATGTCTTATCGCCAATTGGATTTAATTGAAAAAATAAAAAAAGATTTTTTTGCACAAGACTCATTTTTGTTAAAAGAAACAAGCAACTATGCAACTGACCTAGCGGTAAAAGACTTTGATAAAGGCACAGCAAAAATAGCAATCCTTGCCTACGCATTAAGCAAAATAAGTTCAAAACAACACATGCAAACAAACCCTGCATGGCCAAAAGCAAAAAACCGCATAATTTTTTTTCTAGAAGAATGCTCAGAAATACTTAGAAAAAACAAACAACAAGAACTTGAAAAAAAACTTGACAAAATAGAAAAAAGCGTAAAACAAGTGGATGATGACATTGGAAATTATATTAGAAACATTTGGGATAAAGCAAAAATAAAAATTGCCTCAAACGCCTACGCACAAGGACTAAGCCTAAGCAAAGCAAGTGAACTGGCAGACGCCAACAAGGCTGAACTCCAAAACTACATTGGAATAACAAAAATACATGACGAAGAAAAAAGTGCAATCAACCTAAAAGAAAGAATGAAAATAGCAAGAAAGGTGTTCGAATGAAAAAACTAGTCTTTGACTCAAGCAGCCTGATTTCACTTTCCGAAAAATGCTTTGTAAATGTACTTGGAAAACTAGCAGAACAAAAAAACATAGAATTTTTTATCCCAAAACACGTGCTTGAAGAAACAGTAAACAATCCAATCAAAATAAAAAAATTCGGCCTAAACGCAATCAGAATAAGAACCGCAATAAACAATGGCTGGATAAAAGTCGCAAAACAAAAAAATACAGAAAAACTTGCACAAAAAATCGCAGAAATAACCACAAACATTTGTTACGCACAAAACACTCCAATGGAAATCATTCACAGGGGAGAAATCGAAGCACTAGCACTAACAAAAACACTGCAGGCTGACGCACTTATAATTGACGAAAGAACAACCAGAATGCTAATTGAAGAACCACAAAACCTGCTTAAATTACTAGAATTTAGAACAGGAAAAAAAATTAAGTTTGACCAAAGAAAAGTATTTGAAGTCCAAAAAATTGCAGGCAGAATGGGAATTTTAAGGTCAAGTGAAATAATCGCAATTGCTTATGAAAAAAATTGTTTTGTAAACGAACTGGAACACACAAAAGCCTCACTAAAAGCAGCATTATTTTCAGTCAAGTACGCCGGATGCGCAGTCACAGAAAAAGAAATAGAAGAATACCTAAAGGGCATAAGATGATAATCACAGAAGCAAAAGACGAAGACGTAACTGAAATAAGCAAAATAGCACTCGAAGAATTCTCATATGCAAACCAATCCCTTGACAAAATACTTACACGCAAAAAAAAAGGCGCACTAATCTTTAAAGCAATAGAACACGACAAACTAATGGGCTTTGTGGACTTTGAAATAAACGGCGAAAACGCAATGATAAACGCACTCACAGTCGTAAAAGAATTTCGCGGAAAAAAAGTAGGAACCCACTTAGCAAAATTTGCAGTAAACTTTTTAGCATTACGAGGAGTAAAAAAAATTAATTTACTTGTAAAACAAGAAAACTTTGCAGCAAAAAAAATCTACGAAAAACTAGGCTTTAAATTCCTTGAAATTTACGAAAAAAAAATTGAAAACCACGTAGTCGAAAAAATGGAGCTAAATATCATCACGACAGATGCAGCCTAATAACTCTTTGCAAAATAAACTTTTTCAAAAGCAGGCTTACCACAATGAAGGCAAAATGCACCGACTTTTTTTTGCCCAAATGGAATGCACTTACTTGACGCACCAGTCTTGACTTTTATCTGTGCTTCACAATCCTTGTCTTCACAAAAATAACACAAAACAATTTTTCGAGATTCAATGCCTTTCTCAAAATCAGGCCAAGCAGTTACTTCAACTGTGTTATACTGCAAAAACTTTTTAGCAGAATTAAACAAATCACTTTGCATCTGTTCAAGCAATTTTGAAACTTCTTTTTTTACACTTGTAATCTTTACAAACTTTTTCTCACCAGTATCTCTACGCACAACTACACATTGTTTTTTTTGCAAGTCCTTTGGACCAAACTCAATTCTAATTGGAGTTCCCTTTAACTCCCATTCATTAAACTTCCAGCCAGAAGAATACTGGTCACGCTCATCAACAAAAGCACCAAACGACTCCAAAGCCTTTGCAAGTTTCTTTGCACCATCCAAAACCTTCTTTTTAGTGTCTTCAAAAATAATTGGGACAATAACAACTTTCTCTTTAGCAATCATTGGCGGAATAACAAGGCCCCTGTCATCAGAGTGAACCATAACCATTGCACCGATTAGTCTGGTTGAAACACCCCAAGAGTTCTGCCAAGCAAACTCTTCCACAGCGCTTTGATTTAGGTATTTAACGCCAAAGGTCTTCGCAAAGTTCTGTCCTAGATTATGTGCAGTTCCCATTTGCAAGCCCCTTCCATCCGGCATTAATGCTTCAATCGTAAAAGTATCCTTTGCCCCTGCAAAACGCTCAGCCTCAGTCTTTTTTCCATCAAGCACAGGAATAGCCAAGTATTCCTCACAAAACTTCTTGTATTCACCTAAAGCCCATAACGCTTCATCAACACAATCTTGCTCATTAGTGTAAGCACAGTGTCCTTCCTGCCACAAAAATTCCCTAGTCCTCAAAAAAAGCTTAGTCTGCTTAACTTCCCAGCGCAAAACATTACACCACTGATTAATCCTAAGTGGCAGGTCACGCCAACTACGCACCCACTTGGAAAAAAAATCATAAATAATAGTTTCAGACGTAGGCCTGATAGCTACACGCTCCCCTTCTTCACCTTTTTCAACCCAAGCAAGCTCCGGCGCAAAGCCTTTTGCGTGCTCAGCTTCTTTCTTAAAAAATGATTCAGGAATCAATAAAGGAAAATAAGCGTTTTTCACGCCTTTTTTAGAAAAAGTCTTATCCAAAGTAGCTTGAATGTTCTCCCAAATAGCATAACCCCTTGGAAGGATTGCCATAAAGCCCCTAACCGGAGCATAATCCGCAAGCTCTGCCTTTAGTACTACTTGATTATACCACTCAGAAAAGTCTTCAGTTTTCTTAATAGTAATTCCTTCAAGCTTTTCTTTTGCCATAAAAAAACAAGACAACAAAAAGAAATTAAAAGCATGAGCTAAAACAAGAATATGCCCATTGGCTGTTTCTTAGATAAATGACAAAAAATATGTTTAAAAATCTACAACTAGACTATTAAAATCAAAGGCATTTCTGAATAAGCTGGAGGCGAAATTATGGAAATGAAAGCTAGTGACATGATATACGGAGTATGTAACGAGTGCCACACGTTCAAAATGGGGCACAAAACATTCAAAGCAAAAAAAGGCTTTATGAGCTGTGACGGATGCGGCAACCCACTGCACGAATTAAAATGGTAAATCTCACTTGAGATTTACCCAACTAATTTTTTGAAAAACAATAATAAAGATTATAGGAATCAACTTTTAATAATTCTAATTAAATTAACTGAAAAAGAATAATGAGAGGACTGGGATTTGAACCCAGGTCCTACGCAGATTGTAGACTTTCGTACTTCCCCAAGCGCAGATAATACCAGGCTATACTATCCCCTCAAATAAATAAATTCCCTAATTGAATAATTAAAAATTAATCTGAAACAGAAAAAGATTAAGAAAAAAGAAAAAAATGCCTTCAAAGAAAGGCACTATTTTTTCACGATTTTAATATTAAAAAATGGACTTTGAATTTTTCCAAAAAGCCTTAACCACAATGGCAAGTACATTTCACTTGCACGTGCTGCAGTAATATCACCTAAGTCAATTACGCTTTTCCAGCCAAACCAATTTTTTAGCAAAGTTTCTTTTACCCACTCTTTTGCTTTTGCATCATTTCCTGCAATAAGTAAATCACTTTCACCAGGAACTAAAGAAGGATTAACCATTACCGGAGCACTCACCGTGTTAAGTGCTTTCACTACTTTTACTTCAGGATAAGTTGACTGAATTCTTTCCCCAAGTGATTCTGTGTTACAAAATGTTAGTGTTGGCGGCATTCCTTTTGAAAAGTCAAGTGGATTTCCAACGTCAACCAAAATTTTTCCATTCAAGTTTTTTTTACCAGCCATTTCAAGTGCCTTTAAAGAAATCTCGCCAGGCGTACAATTAAACACTACTTCACCAAACTTTGCTGCATCTTCAAAACTACCAACAAATGCTTTCAAGCCTTTTTTTACTTGCAGTATTTTCCATTCATTTGGAGAGGGATATTTTCCCATTTGACCTTTATCTTTTGCTTGATTTAAATTTCTTGAACTAACCATTACCTCGTTTCCTTTTTCTAAAAGTTTTTCAGAAATAGTTAACGCCACAGGACCAGAACCAATAACACCAATCTTCAAAAACAAACACCCCAAAAAAAAGAATAGACAAATAATATTTCAAGTGAGATGTTTTTACTCTAAAAATAGTAACAAGAAAAATGAAGCCAGCCGGATTTGAACCGGCGTCACGCGCTAATTTGGAACACTTTTTTGAGAATTTTCAAAAGACGAAAAGAGCTCTCCCAAAGCGCGAATACTAACCAGGCTATACTATGGCTCCGATAACTTAGTTTTTGGTGCAAAAGCCTTTAAAACGATTTTTCTTAAAGAACAATTAAATTTAAGTGTGCCTATGGGCAAATCAATTATATGCTATTTAGGGTAATTGCAGACTATTTTGACCAAATAGAAAAAGTAGGCTCCCGCATAGAAATGACTAAAATTGTCTCAAAAATGCTTGAAGAAACCCCCGCCAAAGAAATAGACAAAGTAGTTTACCTAAGCCAAGGACTACTTGGACCAAGCTATGAAGGAAAAGACATTGGAATAGGCGAAAAACTATTGATGGAAAGCATCTCAAAAGCAACTGGTTATTCACGAAAAGACATTGAAAAAAAATTCAAAGAAAAAGGCGACCTAGGCATTGTTATTGAAGAAATAATTTTAACAAAAAAACAAACTTCACTTTTTAGTTCAGCACTTGAACTAGAAAAAGTTTTTTTAAACCTAGAAAAAGTTTCAACCACACAAGGAAAAGGAAGCCAAGAAGTGCGATTGCGTTTACTTGCAGAATTATTTAATTCTTCATCTCCTGCTGAAGGAAAATTTATTGCACGAGTATCACTTGGAAGCATGCGCCTAGGAATCGGCGACCCAACAATCATGGATGCACTGGCAATTAATTATTCAAAAGACTTTGTTCAAAAAAACAAGAAAAAAGCAAAAGAAATAGAAAGTAAACTAAAAGAAAAAAAAGAAGAAAAGAGAAAAAAAGAATTTGACTTACGAATAAAACAAGTGACACGAGAACTAATTGAAAGACACTACAACATTAACCCAGACTTAGGTAAAATTGCACAAGCACTAAAACAAAAAGGACTTGAGGGATTAAAAGAAATCAAAATAAGTCCAAATACACCAATCAGACCCACACTTGCAGAAAGATTAAACAGTTCTGCAGAAATAATTGAAAAACTAGGAAAATGCATAGTCGAAGCAAAATATGATGGATTCAGACTACAAATACACAAAAACTTGGACACAGTCAAAATTTTTTCCCGCCAAAACGAAAACGTCACACACATGTTCCCAGAAATAATTGAAGGCATAAAAAAACAAGTCAAAGCAAAAAAAGCAATAGTCGAAGGAGAAGCACTAGCCGTAAACGAAATCACGCAAGAATACTTTCCATTCCAAATCACTATTCAAAGAAAAAGAAAATATGACATAAGTGAAAAAGCAAAAGAATTGCCACTAAAAGTTTTTTTGTTTGATGTCATGCTTGTTGACAATGAAAGTATGCTTGAAAAACCGTTTCTAGAAAGAAGAGACAAACTAAAACAAATACTTACACCAGGAAACATAGTAGAGCTAACAGAAACAATTACAACTGATAACCCAAAAGAAGTTGATGAATTCTTTGAAAAATGCGTAGAAAAAGGGCTTGAAGGAATTACGAATTGCGATACGTCCTTTGCATTCGGTTG
>CAYIJY010000021.1:2665-10870 GCA_964363785.1 uncultured archaeon | reverse complement strand
GCTTGCGAAGAATTCTTCCCAGTTGGTTGAAGTTGAGCAGGACTTTTACAATGACTTGTATGAGTTTTTGCGTGAGGAAAAAAAGTCTTATCTTGACTCATTGAAGAACTTTTCTTCAAGTGCAAGTGATTTTGTAAACTTAAAAAAAATGATTGAAGAGATTTTTTCTTTGCGTGAAAAAAAAATTGTTGCGCGTGCATTGCTTTCAGCGCGGACAGGCGAATTTTCTGAGGCTCATTTGGCTTTGCAGGAAAAAATTTTTTTCAAGAAAACAGTTTCTATTTTGCAGGATCATAATGGTTTGCTTGAAAGTGTGTTTGCGGACAGGCGAAATGAAAAAAGTGAGCTTTCTTCGCTTGAAACACAGTTTGTTAAAATCGTTTTGGATGTTCCTTCATTCATTGGAAGTGACATGAAAGAATATGGTCCTTTTCAAAAGGATGAAGTGATTGAATTGCCTTTAAAGATTGCAAAGCTTTTGAACCAACGTAATTTGGCGGTTGTTTCCAGCAAGGCATAGTGGTTGTCATGAGTGTTGATGCAGTTGACCTGATTCCAAAGCCGCGCACAAAGTTCTTGCGTGTAAAATGCAATGGTTGTGGAAACGAGCAGACTATTTTCAGTGCAGCTTCAAGCAAAGTCATGTGCCTTGCTTGCAATCAGGAATTGGCCCAGACCGGCTCTTCAAAAATAAGAGTTAAGACAAAGATTATTCACGTCTACGACTGAGAACCGTCTCGCTCGGTTTACGTGCGTGTACACCTTTGGTAGTACCTAATCAAACCTGATTAAGTTCTGTCGCAGACAGAACGCGTCGTGAACTCGCGCAAGGGTTCTACCAATGTTTTTTAATTTTGCTGGATGGTGAGATTTATTCAAGTGAGGTTTATTTTTGATGGATTCTTTTCCTGAAGTTGGTGAGATTGTTGTCTGTAAGATAGGCAAGATCTTGGATTATGGTGTTTTTGTACAGCTTATTGAATACAGTGATTTGACTGGTTTTGTGCACATTTCGCAGGTTTCAAGCAGTTGGATTAAAAATATCCGTAATTTTGTAAAAGAAAACCAGATTAAGGTTGGACAAGTAATCCGTGTTGATTTAGAAAAAAAGCAGGTTGATTTGTCTTTTAACAAGGTTTCTGCTGACCTTTCTCGTTCAAAGCTTGAGTCTTTTAAACAGTTTAAGCGTTCACAAAAACTCATGGAGTTGATTGCTGCTAAAAACAAGGCAAGTTATGATGCTGTGGTTAAAGAAGTTGAAGAACCGCTTTTGGTCCAGTATGATTCGCTTTTTCAGGCATTTCAGGCAATTCTTTTGGGTGATAAAAAAGCCTTGGATTTGATTCCTGCTAAATGGCAGGATTCTGTTTTGGACATTGTTGAAAAAAATGTTGAAATGCCTTCAAAGGAAATCAAGGGTGTTTTGTCTTTGACTAGTTTTGAGTCAAATGGCGTTGAAGTAATTAAAAGTGTTATTTCTAAGTCACAAAAAAGTGTTGATAATGAAAAAGTCAGTGTGCTTTACTTGGGCTCTGGAAAGTATTTAATTAAAGTAGTTTCTCTTGATTTTAAGGCAGCTGAAAAAGTATTAAAAAAATTTGTTGATGTGGCGCTTGAATCAATTAAATCTCTTAAAGGCGTAGGTAGTTTTTCAAAAGAATAATTTGGAGGGAAGTTTTTTGTGGGTACAAAAATTAATTTCATAAAAAAAGACCGTTTTAATGATGCAGTTCTTTTCACTGGCTTGCCGGGCATTGGCTTGGTTGGAAAAATTGCTTTGGATTACATGTTAAGGCAAGTTAAGGCAGAGAAAGTTGCTGAAATTTATTCAGATTCTTTTCCTCCAAGTGTGCATTCCAAGAATGGCTTGATTAATTTGATTAAGGATGAAATTTTTTATTTTAACATAAAAGAACAGGATTTTTTGTTTTTAGTTGGGCCAGTCCAGCCTTCACTTGATGTTCGGGCTTCAAGCATGTATGAGCATTACGAGTTTGCGCGTACAATTGTTGACTCATTAAAAGACAAGGGCTTAAGGGAAATTTATACTTTGGCTGGAATTAATGTTGGTGAAAGAAGAATTTTGTCTGAGCCAAAAGTAATTATTGCTGCCACAAGCAAAAAAACTTTGGCTGAATGGAAAAAGTTTGGCGTTGTAAGCGACAGGCCAGAGGGTTTGATTAGCGGTGCCGCTGGATTGATTCTGGGCATTGCAAAGGAAGAGGGCCTTGAAGGCGCATGCCTGATGGGTGAGACAAATGCCCGCTTGATTTATGGTGATCATAGTGCTGCCAAAAAGATTTTGGAATTGCTTGTAAAAAAGTATGGCTTTAAGATTGACATGAATTCAATCGAAAAAGATTCCAAAGAAATCGAGGCTTCTTTTGAGCAGCTTACAAAGAACTTTGAAGTTCCTGACGACAAACCTGAAAACGGTTTAAGCTACGTCAGGTAGCTTTTTATTTTTCTTTGGTCTTATTTGGCTATACTAAGAAAATAAATTTTATTGTGTGTTTTGCGGGAAAACTGTTGCCCCAAAATGGCCAACCAAGATTTTTTTCGACACCCATATTTTGTATCCTGCTTTTTTTATTTTTTCGCAAAATATTGTGTCTTCGCCTTTTACTTGAAAATCTGCTTTTTCTTCAATTGCAAAGATTGGTTTTTCATGTGCGATTGCCTCAATTACTTCTCGTTTTATTAGAAAGCACCCAAGGCCTGTTGCGTCCACTTCAAATTCGTCTTGGCTTGGGATTTGTTTAATGTTTTCGTATTTTTCATTATTTTTTTTCATTGCAACTGGTTCATGTGGCGGTAATCGCCTTAAGTAAAGGGCAGAGATTGCGTCTTTTTTGTGGCTTAAAAGGCCTTCAATCGCATTGTGCGGTAAAACCATGTCTGAGTCAATGAATAGTGCGTAATCTGCGTTTGATTTTAAAAAATTGTCAATTAATCGGTTTCTTGCAAGTGTTATGAATGTAGAGTCAACAATTGACAGCATGATTGGGTATTTTTTTGCGTTGCCTAAAATAAAATTTGTTATGTTAGAAAAGCTTGTGCTTGGCACTGTCGAGTAAACCGGTATTAATATTCCTATTTTCGGGTTTTTTTCATCCATATTTTTTTCACGTAAAAAATTCTGTCAGTGTTTTTTGGTTTGAGACGTCAGTCTCCTGCATTGCAAATTTGTCTTTTTGTTCAAGGTAATCTTTTTCACTTTCAAAAATTATTGGCTCACCGTATTTTCCTCCGCCGCCAGGAATGTATGTGACGTAGCCTTTTCTAAATGCAATTATTTTTTTTGCCGTATTTTCATTGACCTGCATTAGTTCTGATTCGGGTGCGTCGATGAGTACTTTTATTTCTGTTTCAAATCTTTCTACAAAGTCTTTCCAGATGCTTTGCACTGATTGTGCGTTTGGGTTTTTGATTTTTATTGCCAATTGAATGATTTCTGCCAAGGGCAATGAGTGCATGTAAGGCGGGCGAAAGCTTGGGCTTTTTCCTAAGGGCGTGTCTGCAAGCATTTGTATTCTGTCAATTACTCCTCGTTTGATTTCTCCTTTGCATTTTAAGCATTTCCAGTTAAGTATTTTTGCTTGTTCGTGTGCGTGTGTTGTAAAGCATTGTATGCATGCTGTTTTGTGGTATTTTCCTTCACGCGGGTCAAGGCCTGTGTTTAGTGTAATTAGTTTGTCATCTTTTTGTTTGAGTGCTTTTACTAGGTTTTTGTAGTCTGGTTGTTGCATTTTTATTCTGTTAAATTCGCGTCCAAGACGGTTTGGCCATGGGGAATGCGCGTCTGAACTTGAAAGATAAGTGTATTTGTGGTTTTCTGCAATTGTGTCTGCCATGTGTGTGTCTGCGCTTAAGCCAAGTTCAATAAAACTTATTTTATCAGCCATGTTTCCATAGGCTGTTTTTACTGAATCAAAGTGCGCATACAATCCTGTGTATGGTGTGAATGAGTGCGCTGGGCCAATTATTCCATTTACTTCCTCTGCTTTTTGTGCGATTTGTTCAGCAGTAAGTCTAAGTTTTGGCCTTCCGCACAGGCTGCAATCCAAGGTCCCAAATTTGATTACTTTTTCCCTTAACTCAAATGCGCTTTCTAGGCTTGGCAGGTAGATTAAATGATGTATTCTTTTGTTGTCTTCTACTTCTGTTCCTATAATGAAATACGTTTTTTGGTTTTTGTCAGTGTAAACTCCGTTTGAGTTTTCAATCAGGTTTTCTTTTAAGTGCTCTAACCATTTTGCGTGAAGTGCATCGGCTGACACCAGCACGTCAAGGCCCTTGAGTTTTGCCTGTTCTGCAAGCGTTGGAATAAGCATTTTGTTGCTTACTCCGCCAGCATAAATGCCGTGTAGTTGTAGGTCGCAATTGTATTCTTTCAAGTTTTTTCACCACTTGGTTTTTTTCTATATTTAATATATTTAAAAGAAATAAAATGGGGTTGTGTTTACTTTGGATTGTATGGTGCGGGTGCTATTATCGCGCCAAAGTGCCCTGCGGTTGCTTTTCTTGACACCCATATTTTGTATCCTGCTTTTTTTATTTTTTCGCAAAATATTGTGTCCTCGCTTTTTACTCTTAAGTCTGGCTTGTTTTCCATTGTGAAGACTGGTTTTGTTTTAGCTACTTTTTCAATTACTTCTCGTTTTACAAGAAAGCACCCGAGGCCTGTTGCGTCCACTTCAAATTCACTTGATTCTGGCAATTGTGTTATTATTTCGTATTTTTC
Organism: uncultured archaeon; assembly: GCA_964363785.1. Classification (GTDB taxonomy): domain Archaea; phylum Iainarchaeota; class Iainarchaeia; order Iainarchaeales; family GW2011-AR10; genus JACQJF01. The sequence continues at coordinate 6,126 of CAYIJY010000021.1, read as the reverse complement.
TTCACCAATGCTTTTCATGCAAACTGGGTAGTATGGTGGGGCTTTTCTTAAGTAAAGCGCTGAAATTACGTCTTTGTCATGGCTTAAGAGTTCTTCAAGGGTATTTGGCGGCAATATCATGTCTGAGTCAATAAAAAGCGCGTATTCGCTGTCTGTTTTTAGAAAGTTTTCAAGTAAAATGTTTCTTGCCAAAGTAACGTGCGTTGAGTCTGTGATTAGGATGCTTACTTGGAATTTTTTTGCTGTTTCTGTCAAAAAGCCTATAATGTTTCCAAATGATTTTGCCGGTACGTGGTCATAGACTGGAATCATTATGGCTATTTTTTTTCTTGAATCCATAAGGTATTTAGTTTAATGGGGGTGCTTTTAAATTATTCTTGCAAATAATTTCTTGTAGTGGTGTTTTATGGATAAGTTTACAAATGACCAAAAAAGAATTGCTCTTGCCCTTGCAGGCGGCCCAAAGACTATAGATGAGTTGAATAAAGGCCTAGGCATGCCTTTTGATGTTTTGTCAAAAGAACTAAAGGAATTGCTTAATCTAAAACTTGCAGTTGTTGAAGGTTATCCTTCAAAGTATCATTTAAAAAAAGAAATTATTAATGAAATAAAACGAAGGAAGGAAGTTTCTTTGGATGACTCAAACCCATTAAGGCTAAAGATTATTATTGATGTGCAGGCGCTTGTGGCTGAAGCTGCGACTAAGTCATTAAATGAAGTTGAAAAAAAATTGAAAGCAGACAATGATTTTACTATTTATGATATTTTTAAGGCGGAGCCAATAAAGCATGAAGAGTATTTTACTTCTTATTTGGAAATCAATTTGTCTGTAAAAGACTTTAAGTCACTTGTAAAACTAATGTATTTTTTTGGCCCGACTTCACTGGAAGTTTTAAAGCCAAAAAAATTTGAAATCCCAATGAGTGACCTGCAGGATGGTTTAATGGACATGGCTGAAATGATCCAGTCTTATAACATGCATATTCTTAAGAGCATGCGAAAGGATGACCTTGAGCGTTTTCAAAGAAAAATGATGAGTTAACTTTCTCTTTGTCTAATTTGATAAAACTTTGGCAAATCATAAGGTTTTACTGAAACAGGCTTCATTATAATGTCATTTATGCCTATTCTGTATGTATACTTTTCGTGAATTAACTTAAATTTCAAGTAAATCGTCATTTTTAAGAAAATGGCTGTTTATTTGCATTTAACTCCACAGAATTTGTTCTTCGCTTTTTGTCGAAAAGCTGTTCTGCGTTAAAAGAATGTTTTTCCTTTAGGCTGTCTTTTTGCCTAATGGGTTAATTCTTCGAAAACGAAAGGTATTTAAATAAAGTCGTGAAATCAATATTAAAGCTAAAAATCGAGCCAACGAGTCTAGATTGTTTTGGCTTGATTGTTCTTAAGCTATTTTATTCATTTGATTTGTGAGGTGAAGCAAAAAATGAAAGGACTAAGTATAAAGAAACTCGCTGCTGTTGGAGCAGGTGCAGCCCTTGTTGGCTCAGCTTTGGCACCAATCGTTTCAGCAGGTGCATTAGAGTTAACTAAATCAGATTTATTTAACGAAAACGGAACCCCAAATGTAAAAGTTGTTGTTGGATCTAATTCAAGTCCATCCGACGGTGTTTGGGCAGGTAACATTGCAGCTGCAATTGCAGAGCAAGCAAGAATGTATAGAAGCGTAAGCGTTAGCGGAGAAGGCGCATCAGGCTCAACTCCAGACGTAACTGAATTAAGCGCAACACTTGTTGTTGGCGGAACAGTTACTTTCAGCAACGCAAAGACCTACACTACTGGTGAAAGTGCTTCAACAACTGACATGAACTCTTTGTCAGGAAGTACAAAAGAAATCCCAGGTGCAGAGTTATCAAACTCCACATTCTCTAATTTGAAAGATACTTCAGAAACAATTAGGTGGAATGGAACAAATTATTCAAGGACATTCAAGGAAAAAATTGGAGTAAAAGCAGACGTAATATTTGATTACCAAGGAAACGGCGGTGCCGCAGACCTTGAACTTGAAATAGTAACCAATGACTTGAACTACGTTGTTGACTTAGGCTCAGGTATCCCAGTATACGAGAGCACAAGCGTTACAACTAACTTCACTGACGGAACAAACGACAATGTTGTAATTCCATTCATGGGTGAAAGCTACTTAATCAGAGAAATTAACAAGGCCAGTAACTTCGTAAGAATGATTAAAGGCCAGAATGTAACAACCTTTAACCAAGGTGACTTAATTCCAGACTTGCCAGGCAAAAATGCTTCAGCAGGACAGACTCTTTCTGTAAGGGTTGACGGAATTGGCGCATCATCTGGTGCAGGTGCTTACAACGCAAGAGTAACCTTAATCGACGAAGAAGGCAACGAACTCACTTCAGATGTTATTGATGTCGGTGAAAATATCAACGAGGCATTGACAGTTGAAGGCGAGGAAGCAATTGACACTATTTTGTACGTTGACAACATTACAGTTGACGTTTCAAGCGGTGTTGGTTCAATCGGAGTCCTTGTAGGGACAGACATCTTGGACTTGTACGAAAGTAAGGGTTATCCTTATGACTCAAGTCTTACAAGCAACTTCCCATACACAGTTGACTTGACATATTCTTCAGACGGAAACTACGTCACAAAAATTGCAATATACAATGACAACAAGGTTTGGAGAAACGGCGGAAGCGGAACACACGTAGAGCCACCATTGTACGCTCCATCAAGCCAGGCTTTAACAAGCGTTGGCCAAGCAGGAGAAACAAAAGCTTCATTCCTTGGCAATTTAAGTGAAGGTGAACTAGGAAAAGACTTATTCACTATAGAGTTCCTTGGATTGGAGACCAATGAGTCAATAAACACAATTAGGTTTTATGACCACACACTCCAATACACAGACACTGGCGATAGAACACACGCTATTCCATTATACATACAATTGAGCAAAGACGGGGATTCATCCTTTGAATTTGACACAAGGACAATCTATTACAAGTCAAGCTCAACCGATGTCAGCTTTGATATAAACCGAACATTGCACGGCATCAGAGTGTTAAGAGACTATAACGCATCCACTGACCAATTTGGCTTTGGTAACGGAATAGACCTTAACGTTCCAAGAACAGGCGGAGTAGACATTAATGGGTCATACTTTGTGCACTCAGCAACAAACTCTACAAGCAACGTAGGCACAGCAGTTTTGACAGCAGACGGAAACGTAACGTTCTCCATGGCAGTCATAACCTCATCTAGTGCTTCAGATTACTTGGAGAGCTACACTGATGACGCAGGACTAACAAGGAATTTCTTGTTCTGGAATGACGCAAATGCATCAGATTACACTGCATACAACGGTAATCCAGTAACATTGAAAGGAAAAGACGACGTAACCTACGAATACGCATTGTACGGTGACTCAACAACTACAGGTGACTTGTACTTGCTATTGAATAGTACAGTTGTCT